>JAJYMP010000093.1 GCA_021786915.1 Chloroflexota bacterium | reverse complement strand
GGGCCTTCGGGATCGCCGGCCTCGCGGTCGCGATCGCGCTCCTCGTGGTCCTGGTGGTCATCGGCGCGCCGGCCATCGCCCGTGTCCTGGTGCTGCTGCCGGCCTGGGGCGGGGTGTTCTCGGCCCTCCAGGCCCAGCGCCGCTTCTGCGGCGCCTACGCCCTGCGGCGCATCACCAACTTCGGCGATGCGCTTGACACCGTGCGCGACGTGGCGGACGAGGCGGCCCACCGCGCCGACATGGCGGCCCTCGCCCGGCTCACGCGCGACTCGTTCCTGATCGGCCTGGTGCTCACGGCCGTCGCGGTCCTGCTGCCGCTCTGACCTCCCCGCCAGCGCCCCTGGCGGCTCCCCACCGGCCGCTCAGCCTACAATCGGCGCACCCACCCGCCGTCCGAGGGTTGATGTCCGCATGCCCGTACCCGTCGTCGAGTTCAGCGACGAGCGCCTGCCCAACGGCCTGCGCCTGATCGTCGCCGAGGACCATGTCGCGCCCGTGGCTGCCGTCCACGTCTGGTACAACGTCGGCTCCAAGCACGAGGTCCCGGGCAAGACCGGCTTCGCGCACCTGTTCGAGCACGTCATGTTCCAGGGCAGCGCGAATGTCGGCAAGTCGGAGCACATGGCGCTCGTGCAGGCGGCCGGCGGCACGCTCAACGGCACCACCTGGCTGGACCGGACCAACTACTTCGAGACGATGCCCTCGCACCACCTCGAGCTCGCGCTGTGGCTGGAGGCGGACCGCCTGGGCACGCTGCTCGACGCTCTGTCACAGGAGAACCTCGACAACCAGCGCGACGTGGTCAAGAACGAGAAGCGCTGGAGCTACGACAACCGCCCCTACGGCACCTGGATCCACAAGCTGCTCGGCCATGCGTACCCGGACTGGCACCCGTACCACCACCCGACGATCGGCTCGATGGAGGACCTGGACGCTGCCTCGCTCGAGGACGTGCGGCACTTCTTCGAGACCTGCTACGCGCCCAACAACGCGGTGATCTCGGTGGTGGGGGACTGCGACCACGACCAGGTCCGCGCCTGGGTGGACCGCTACTTCGGCCCCATCCCGCCGAACCCGGCCATCCCGCCGCTGCCCGACATGTCGCTGCCGCCGGTGATCGGCGAGGAGAAGCGCGAGACGATCGTGGACCGCGTGCCGCTGCCGCGCATCTGCTTCGCGTTCCGGGCCCCGGCGTTCGGCGACCCCCGGCTCGACGCCCTGGACCTCGCGACGCAGCTGCTGTCGGGGGGCAAGAGCAGCCGGCTGCACCGGCGCCTGGTCCGCGACGAGCGGATCGCGCAGGACGTCATGATCGGCACCCTGCCCGCGGTCGGGGGCGCCTCGGTCATCCTCGGCTACGCCACGGTCCGCCCGGGCGTGGACCCCGCGGTGGTCGAGGCCGCCTACGAGGACGAGCTCGCGAAGCTGGCCGCCGAGGCGCCGAGCGAGGACGAGATGGACCGGGCCCGCGCACTGACCGAGGCCGACGAGCTGGGCGCCCTGAGCCGGGTGGAGGAACGCGCCGAGCGCCTGTCGATGTACGCCACGCTGTTCAACGACCCGGGAATGGTCAACACGATCCTCGCCCGGTACCTGGCGATCACCGCGGAGCAGATCCGCGAGATCGCGCAGGCGGTCTTCCGGGCGGACAACCGGGTCGTCCTCACGTACCTGCCGACGGCCGTCGGGGCGGAGGCGCTGGAGGGCGGCACGAGGGACGGGGTGGGGCCCGAGACGGCGCTCGACGCGGCCGACGAGGCGCCTGTCGCGGCCGAGACGGCGCTCGGCGCGGCCGACGAGGCGCCTGTCGCGGCCGACGTGGCGGACGCGGCCGAGACCGACGACGAGGGGAGGGCGGACGCATGAGCCCGCGCGCCGGCATGATCAACCAGCGGCCCGTCCCGGGCGAGCCGCGCCCCTACGAGTTCCCGACGACCATCCGGGCGACGCTGCCCAACGGGCTGCGCGTGATCGTGACGCCGATGGCCGGCCGCCAGCTCATCGCCGCCTCGCTCGCCATCCGGTCGGGTGCCGCCGACGAGCCCGCGGACATCGGCGGGGCGACGGTGCTCGCCGCGCGGGGGCTCACCGAGGGCACCGAGGTCCGCGACGCGATCGCCCTGACCGAGGCGTTCGAGCGTCTCGGGGCGTCGATGCACGCGGAGGCGGGCTGGGACGCGATCTCGGCCGGGCTCGACGTCCCGGCGTCGCGCCTTGAGCCCGCGCTGGAGCTCCTGGCCGAGGTGGTCCGCCGCCCGTCGTTCCCGGAGTCAGAGGTGGGGCGCCTCCGCGACGAGCGCCTCAACGACCTGATCCAGGCCAAGGCCGACCCCCGGCGGCGAGCCGACGAGGCGTTCGTCTCCTCGATCTACGCACCGTCCTCACCGTACCGCCGTCCCGCAGGCGGCTCGCCCGAGACGGTGGCCAGGCTCGCCTCCGCGGACCTGCGCGCGATCCACGCCGCAGCCTACGGCCCCGCGACCGCTGCGCTTCTGGTGGCCGGCGACGTGGACCCGGACGGGGTCATCGCGATGGCCTCGCGGCTGTTCGGCGACTGGACCGGCGGGCGCGCCACCGTGGCCGGCCCCGACGCGACGAGCGCCGTGGACGCGCGGTTCGTCCGCGTGGTCGACCGGCCTGGCGCCGTCCAGTCCGAGATCCGGATCGGGCACCCCGGGCTGGCGCGCCGCCATCCCGACTACTACGCCGTGTCGGTCATGAGCATGATCCTGGGCGGGCTGTTCAACTCCCGTCTGATGACCAACCTGCGCGAGGCGAAGGGCTACACGTACGGCGCCCACGCCGGCTTCGACCTGCGGCGCTCAGCCGGACCGTTCTCCGCCCGGGCGGCGGTGAACACCGAGGTCACCGTCCCCTCGATCCGCGAGTTCCTCATCGAGCTCGAGCGGATCCGCGAGGCGCCGCCCACCGAGGGCGAGCTGCAGGCCGCGCGCAACTACCTCGTCGGGGTGTTCCCGCTCCGGTTCGAGACGCCCGGTCCCGTCGCCGGCTGGCTGGGCGGGCTGTTCATCCACGACCTCCCCGACGACGAGCCGCTGCACTACCGCTCGGCGATCGAGGCCGTCACGGCGGACGACGTCCTGCGCGTCGCGCGCGCCCACGTGCACCCCGAGCGCTGCGCGATCGTGCTCGTTGGCGACCACGACAAGTTCGGCGCCGACCTCGAGGCGGCGAACACCGCGCCG
>JAJYMP010000576.1 GCA_021786915.1 Chloroflexota bacterium | reverse complement strand
CATCCCCATGTCCTCGGCGACGACCACCGGGGACGCATCGCTCGTGGCGACGTCGAAGCGCACGCTCGCCCCGGGGTCCAGGAGCAGTGGCTCCTGGGGGAGGTAGCCGCGCGGGTCGGACACGTCGAGAGCGAACGCGCGCAGATTGCGGATCTCGAGCGTGGTCCCTGCTGTACTGGTCTTCGCGAGGCAGCCCTCGATCATATGGTTGGCCGTGCTGTTGTCGACCTGGAAGATGCCCGCGCTCGTGCTGCACCCGGAAGCGAACGTCGAGACGGCATGGAGGAAGTCCGTAAAGTTGAGCGAGGCTGCCGACTTCAGGAGCGCCAGCCAGTAGTTCCAGTCAGGGGCGAAGAGGGCCCAGTCGGAGAGGTGCCTGACCTGCGCGCTCAAGGTGTGGCCACTGACGTCCACGGAAGCTGGCACGGGCACCCAGCGGTTGGCGACATCATCGTGATAGGCCAGGAGGAGCTCGTCGGCCGTCGTCCCGGCAGGGAGCGATGCCGGATCGAATGGGAGCGTGACGGTGAGCGGCCTCACGGGCGACCCGCCCGCCAACTCGAGCTGGTAGGCCCCGCCGACCGAACGCTCCGGCCAGGACTCGGAAGGCGACCCGCCGGGAGCCGGCAGCATGGCGATGCTCGCGGCACCGTCGGCGCTGGCCGCGCCGGGCGGGACCACGAGGGAGGCGCCGTCGGGGAGGCGCACCGTCCCGCCCGAGGCCGCGGTCACAGGTGCCGATGCCTGTGGGAGCTGTGAGGGGCCGGCTAGGGCAGATGCGAGAGATCGGAGGGATCCGCTGGCCGTTGCAGGTGAGGCTGTCGGTGCCGACGAGCCGCACCCCGCCACGAGCAGCACGCTCGCCAGCGCGCCGCCCAGACGGACCGCACGATGCATGACGCCGTTCCTCCGCTGCACGCGCGACAGCGACCCGCGCGGATCTCTCATGCCAAGCCCTGCAACAGCGCCGCGAAGAAAGGCTTGGGTCTCAGATCGGCATCGAACGGCGTCGCTGCGGGCGCCGGGGCGCCGGGGCGGTCGAGCCATCGGTCGGCGAAGCCGTCCCCGATGCCCCACACACTGAAGTCCCGGCACACGCCCGATGCGCGGGCCGCCGCGAGCATCGAGGCTGCCACCCGCCCCTGGAGCGCGTATCGCTGCGACAGGGTCCCCGACACGCGCGATAGGTCGATGTCGAACGAGGTCACCTCGACTGGTATGCCGTAGCTGCGCATGGTGGCGGTCACGTCGGCCGGATCGGGCGGGTCCGCCGCGTCGACGTGGCCCTGGAGGCCGACCACGTCGATCAGCTTGCGCGCCTGCAGACGGGCCACGATCTGGTGGGTCAGCGGGGTGGTGATCCCGGCTGCCGTGTGGTTGTACGAGTCACTGAAGTTGAGCATGGCGGCTGGGTCGGCCCGCCGCGCCGCGGCGAAGGCGAGGGGGATGTAGTCGTAGCCCAGCGACGCGTAGAAGAGATCGTCGGTGGAGTACGGCGCCACGTACGGCTCATTGCAGACGACCCATTCAGCGACCCGTCCGCGGTAGTGCTCGACGATGGTCGTGACGTGGCTCTCCAGGATGGAGGTGAGTTCGCGCGTCGAGAAGTGGCCTTGGAGTAGCCAGGGCGGCAGCATCGTCGTGTGCCCGAACACGATCGAGTCGACTCGCACGCGCATGGCGTTGGCTTCGGCGAACGCCACGAGGCGGTCCATGACCCCAAAGTCGAACTGTCCGCGGGTCGGCTCGACCTCGTTCCAGTTGACGCCCCAGGAGAGCAGGCCCTGGTTGAACTGCGCCCGCACGATCGTGCGCCACGGGGCCTGATCGAACAGCCAGCCCGTCATCTCGACGCCAACCCGCCAGCCGATGGCGTCGGCCTCCTCGCGCGGGGTCCAGGCCAGGCCGTCAGGGCCAAGCCAGTCCCAGGGCGAGGAGCCGCCGATGTACTCGGCGCGACCAACCGCCTTCCCGCCCGCGTTGAGCGCCAGCACCCGGCCGTCCTTCGCTTGACTGACGCGGGTGGCCCCAGGGACGACCGACGAGTCGGGCACCGGCACGACCGGATCGGCGGTCACAACACGCTGCTTCGCGGCCTTGGGCTGGAGCGGCACGGGATCGACGAAGAGGGCGCCGGTTGCCGCGACGAGGCGAGCCGCGAGGGCGGGATCAACGCTGGCGAGTGCCACCGGCGCCGTGCCCGGGAGCGCGATCGCTCCCGACGGGTCGAGCGCGGCCCCGGCCGCCTCGATGATGGGTCCGGCGGTCGCCGGCGCGAGGAGGGCGAGCTCGAGGCGCGGGTGATCGGCGACCGTGCGCGCGGGATCGGCGATCCCCATCACGAGACGTCCGTCGGGCAGGACCCCGGCTGCGAGGAGCGCCGTGCCCGGCCGCAGCACGAGCCCCTTGGGTGCGGCGCTGGTGAGCGTGTCGGTGAGCTCGCTGCCCGGCAGCTTCGGGAGCTCAAGACGCACGACCGGGAGGTCGAGCTCCTGGATGGTCCCCGCGAGATCAACCCGCCCGGTCTTGCCCGACCAGTCGGAGCAGGCGAGCGCGAAGCCCAGGGACGCGACCGGGTTGGTCAGCGGATCCGCGCTGCTCGAGTCGGCCGCGGCGAAGGCCGCGGCGGCTGATGCGAGGTCCGCATAGGCCGCGCTCTTGCCCCCCGGGAGGCTGATCGGGCCACCGGACGGCAGGTTCCCGAACACGGTGCGAAGGCGCTCCGCCGAGATGACCGACGCCGATGGGACTGTGGAGGCCGGCGCCGAGGGCAGGGCCGAGGCCATCGAGCGGGGGAGGGCGGAGACGGCCGGACTCTGCGTCGGCGTGCTCGAACCGCACGATGCGGCGAGGAGGCCAGCGCCCGGGGCGAGGCCGCCCGTGAGCACCTGCCGGCGCGAGAAGTGAGGGACGGAGGTCGTCTCGGGTGCGGGCACAGCTCGACCCATCAGGCCAGACGCTGATACAGCACGTCGACCATCGCGTCGAGGGTGATCGCCGTGCCGGCGGGAGCCGCGGCGGCCTCCAGGGCTCCCGCCGAGGCGACGCCGCCAGCCGCCTGCAGGAGGCGGCGCCGCGAGAGGCGACGGGCACCGGACATCCAGTGTTTCTCCCTCACTCTCCAGCCGCGGCTACATAGACATCGCGCACCGCGAAGTAGGCGGGCTTGGGCGCCATGGCCGTGTCGAAGAGCATCGCTCCGGCGTTCGGGTGCCCGAT
>JAJYMP010000583.1 GCA_021786915.1 Chloroflexota bacterium | reverse complement strand
GAGGGTCGCCAGCGCTCATCAGACCCAGGTCCACTCCATCGTCGGGTGGTCCTGCATTACACGATCACGGTGGTCCTGTTTTCGCTTGACATTCGCAGGCGATGGTGGAGGCACGAGCCATGAAGCGGGTGGTGGTCACCTTGGAGCAGGTCAAGGAGACGAAGGGGACGTACCGCTTCGACAGCCCCGACCCGGAGGCCGCCGTGGCGAACGTGTACATCCGGAAGTCAGCCTTCGAGGGCGGGGCTGCGCCGCGCCGCATCACCCTCACCATCGAGGAGGCCGCGAAGGCACCTGCGTCGACCCGATGAGTGGGCAGCCCGGGGGTCGCGCCATAGGTCACTCGGACCATGACCGTTCCGGGGAACGCGGCTCAGCGGGACTGGCGCTGCTGGGCCTGCCGCAGCGCCGCTCGCACGGTCTCGGGCAGGGTCACGACGCGCACCTCGATGTCGAGATCACGCAGCGCCGCAGCGATCCACGCCCGGCCTTGGAAATGCGCAGCGGCGGCGGCGTCTGCAAGGGCGAGGATCTTCCGGGCCCGGCCAGCGAACTGCGTTCGGTCGAGCCAGAGGAGCTTGAGCGCGTCGGCGATCACCTTGGCCTTCTGCGCCGCCTTCGGTGGGCCTTGATGTGCCCATGCTTCGACCAACACCGCTGGGTCATCGCTCGCGCCGTCGACGGTCACCCACGACCTCGGCTGCAGGGCGAACCGCCGCGGCGTCAGGGAGACTGCGAGCGCCTCCGCGACAGCCGCGACGATGAGGCGCTCGGCCGCGCGCTGCTCGGCGCTGTCGCCGGGCAAGGACACACTCTCTGCGCCGGGCGCCCGATCGTTCACAGCCATGACGTCATCCCCATGCCACCCGGTTCCGCGGCCTCAGCGCCGCCCCCCGCCCCACAGCAGCCGCCAGATCCCGCCCCGGGCGAGGGTGCGGCCGAGCAGCTTGTTCTTGGCCCGGCGGGCGATGCGGTGGGGGATCCCGGACGCCAGCACTGACACGTCGTTGGCGAGGCGGGCGGTCCGGTACAACTGCGAGACGAGCGAACGACGACGTGCCACTGCGAAACCTCCGACACCACTCGGCGGGAACACCTTTCCACATGATGCGCGCGTGGGGAAGGCACAGGATCGACACCGCTATGCTGCGGCCGCCGTTTCCCGGCGCCCATTGCCGCAGTGCACACGCCTGCCGTCCTGCGGCGCGCATGGGCTGCCGTCGCGTCGATCGCATCGTGGTCTGCCCTGCTGCGGCGTTGCGCGGGCTGCCCGAGGCGCAGACGCTGCGCGCCTCGAAGGGAAGCTCTTGGAGTCGTTGCCGCCACGATAGCCACCGTGCCGCGGTCTCGTGGAAAGCCATGCACGGTCGTCGACCGGTTACTGGGGCGGCCAAAACTGGGCCGCCCGTCAGTCGCGCCCGGACTTCGGGACCGGTTTCTTGAGCGCGATCACCACCGCTGTCACTACTGTGGCAAGAAGGCCACAGACGACGCGGACGCAGCAGCTGCTGCCGCCTCACGCCTTCTGTAGCAGATGGCTGATGTAGCTGAGCCAGAGCTTCGCTTGCCCCAAGGTGAAAGCGGCATCGCGATGATCGACGGGATACTCACCCATCTGCTCACCCGTGGCGCTGACGTGCCGGCCGCTGTTCATGTACGCCTTGGCCGTGCGGAGCGCGTCGTCCAGACGCTTCCCCTTGGCTTTGTCGGGCAGCGTCTCGAAGATCGCTGCTGGCGCGCCCTCAAGCGCCTCGACTGCCGCGTAGCGGCGGAGGGGCACCTCGGGGTCATTGCCTTCTCGGTAGCGCTGCTCGGCCGCCGCCAGGTGAGCGAGCGCTTGCTCCCAGCGACTGCGATCGGGCGCTGGCGGGAGCGCGATCTCCAATAGCACGTACTGCTCGACGCCCAATGGCTGCACCACCCTGGTGATCCATTCGCTGCGCGGGATGGCGACGTCGACCTGGATGGGCCAGATCTTGACCTCGCGCCACGGCCCTGGCTCCGGCGGCGTTTGTCCGGGCGGTGCAGGAACCTCGGTCCGCAGCCGCAGGAAGGCTTGGAGCTCCAACTGGAGCCGCACGTCCGCAGCGTCGCGCTGCTGCCGGTCGATGAACTCGAGCACGGCGCGTGTGATGGGAACCTCGACGCGGACCTGCGTGAGGTAGCCGAAGATGTCGGTCGCGACATTGCGCTGGGTGCCCGAGCCCAGGTACTCCCCGTTCGATGTCACCTCGACCCGTAGGAGAAGCACCTCCGCATGGACGTTCCTGCCCTTGGTCTCGCCCTGGAAGGCGAAGATCAGGCGCGGCTGCACCTGGCCCTGCGCCATGACCGTGTCGAGGTGCATCTGCACAACGGTCGTCTGCTGGTCCCGGAGTTCGATCACGGTCGCCATCGATCTCTCACCTCACACTCCGTACACCTTCAGCACCTCATCGCCGTAATGGTTGATGACCTTGATGGCGATGCGGCCGGTCGAGGGACGCGCGAACGGACGGCTGACGGTCGCGTACAGCGACGCCCAGGCGGCCTCGTCGATCTCGGCCCGCAGTGCACGCTTCAGCTTGTCGTAGGGCTCGTCGCCGCCGCAAAAGTAGGCGTGGCGCACGAAGAAGGCGCGACCGTTGTAGTCGGTGTCGATGAACCAGCAGGCGATGTCGTCGGTGCTGTTCGAGCGGATCTCGCCAGTCGTCGGGTCATAGACATCGAGCCCGCGGACCTCCACTTGGAGCTGGCCGTCGCCCACCGTGCGGATCTCGACGTCGGGCTCGCCGAAGACGGTGAAGAGATTGCCCGCCCGCGTCTTCTTCAAGAGATCCTCAGCCATGCGCAGATCGGGGTTCATGTTGGCGCGCAGGACGGTGAGCCGACCGAGCTTGCCCGTCTGCTCCCCAGCCGAGGCATCGAAGGCGAAGCCGCACACGACGAGCAGGTCGAACCCTGCGTTGACGGCCTCCACCGCGGCGTCGCGGATGAGTTCGGCGCCGACCGTGCCGTACTCGGGCCCGAGCGCGATCGCGGCGCGCCTCGATCGCTCGCCCTCCTGATAGATCCCCTCCGCTTGGAGCCAGGTCCCGGGGTAGGGCTCCAGGGTCGCGAAGCGGAGGCGCTCACCCTTGATGCGGTTGTCGACGCCCGAGGCGCGCAGGTTGTCGAGGATGGTCTCGACGTAGCGCCCGCTCTCTTCGATAGGAGCCTGCGCCGCGGCAAGTTCGTCCTC
>JAJYMP010000545.1 GCA_021786915.1 Chloroflexota bacterium | reverse complement strand
CACGCCCTCTCCACGCTCGGCCCGTGCGTGGGCCACCTCGGCCGAGTCGACGCGGCCACGGCCACCCTTCGTGAAGGGCGCGACCTTGCCCTCGCCATCGGCGACGTCGCGGCGGCCATCCGAGCCTGGATCAACCTCGAGATCATGCTGCGGATCGCCGGTCGGCTCGAGGATGCCGTGGTCGAGGGAAGCGCGGGGGCGGCGTGGGCCGACGCGCACGGGCTCGGCCGATCCGCCGGGGCCCACCTGCGCGCGGCGAACGCGGGCGCGCTGTGGGAGCTCGGGCGCTGGGACGAGGCCGAGCAGCGCCTGGCGCTCGTGCGCCGCGTGCTGCCCGGTGCCGACGTCGAACCGCGCTCCGAGTCCGAACAGGTGTACCAGCTGCTATCCGCGCTGCTCGACCTTGGCCGGGGGCGATTGGACGAAGCGGCCCGGCGACTCGCCCGCGCCCGGCAGCTCGCGCGCCCGCAGACGCGGCCCATGTTCGAGGTCATCGCGCGATACGTCGGCGGGCAGCTGAGTCTGGCGAACGGCGACATTGCCGCGGCGCGCCAGTCAGGTGACGACCTGCTCGCCGCGCTCGTCGCGCTTGACGCGGGCAACTTCACCTTCTTCTGCGGCACGATGGTCGAGCCACTGCAGGTCGAGGCCGAAGCGGCGACCCGCGCGCGCTCTCGCCGGGACACCGCCGGCCTTGTCGAGGCGCGCCAACGTGGAAGCGCGATCCTCGCGCTGGCGCGCACGCAGATCGAGTCCGTCCTCGCCGGGCATCCGTCGTTCGGTCCCCGGCTGCGCGCGGCCCTTGCGCTCTGCGAGGCGGAGTGGTCGCGCCTCGAGGGGACCCCGGATCAGGGCCTGTGGGTCGCCGCTGCAGCCGCATGCGCCGCTGCGAGCCAGCGCCAGCTGCAGCCGTACGTGCTGTACCGGCAGGCCGAGGCGATGCTGGGCGCCTCAGGCGATCGATCCGCCGCGACGGTTGTCCTGCGCGAGGCACATGTCGCGGCCGCGTCCATGGGGGCGGCTCCGGTGCGGTCGCAAATCGAGGCGCTCGCGCGGCGAGCTCGGGTGGCGCTCGGCGCGGCAGCCGGCGACGACATTCACCCACAGCCGTCGCTGGCCCGCTTCGGCCTCACTCGTCGCGAGCGCGAAGTACTCGCCCTCCTTGTCGCCGGGCGCACCAACCGGCAGATCGGCGACGAGCTCTTCATCAGCGAGGCCACCGCGAGCGTCCACGTCTCGAACATTCTCGGCAAGCTCGGGGTCGCGGGACGCACTGAGGCCGCGACCCTCGCCCAGCGGGTGGATCTGCTGGGAGACCCTGCGCCCTGAAGCGGCAATTGTCAGCCGGCGCAAATGAGGGCCGGAGGCCGAACTCCCTCCTGGAACCCCCTCATGCGGCAGACCTGCGCACGTGCCGTTGGCGAGGTCGGCGGGCCGCGCGGCATCGCGATCACGGTGCGTCGGGCCGCCCACGGCGGCTCCTCGTCCGGAGTGCGGGCGTTCAGGGAGCAGTCCGACTGAACATCACGTGGGTGACACCGCTGGAAGAGGATGGCCTCGATCGTGTAGTCCTTCTCAGGCCCTCCAGCCCGTCCCAGAGGCGCACGCCTGCCCGACGGTGCCCGCCACGCATCAGGGCCTGCTGGTGTCGGAAGGCCCGGTCAGGAGTTTCGGAACGTACTCGAGCAGCTGGATGCGACCATCGAACGTGCGGCTTCCGATCATATCGAGGGCGACGTCGGGATAGCCGTCGTAGATCCGCTCCCGGCCGCTGCGTCCCGTGATCACCGGGAAGACGACCACTCGGAAGCGATCGACGAGGCCGGCCTGCAGGAGAGAGCGGCACAGGGTCAGGCTGCCGAGGGTGCGCATGGACTCCGGACCCCGCTCCTTCATCTCCCGCACGGCGTCGACGGCGTCGCGGGCCACGAGCCGGGTGTTGGGCCAGGCGAGGGGCTCACGCAGGGTGGTCGAGAAGACGACCTTCGACATGCCGGCCAGTGCATCGGTGCCCGGCTCGCCTGCCGCAGTGAATGCCGACATGAGGCGGTACGTCGTGGCGCCCATCAGGACGGTGTAGTCCCCTTCGGGCTGCGCTCCCAGCCACGCCAGGTACTCGGGACCTTCCAGCCCCCACCAGCCGGGCCAGCCTTCGGCGGCCGCGTAGCCGTCGAGCGACGTGATGAAGTCGATCAGGAGTTCTGGCATTCGCGGACCCCCACGTCGATGGCCAGGACCATCGTTGGCGACCAGCGTAGTGGAATCGGACGCCGCCTCCCCGCGGCACCTCGGACAGCCGCCAGTTCGCGTCGTCGGTGCGCCAGGTAGGCCCAGGACTGCGTGAGCTGTCATGGAAGCGACCCGCCGCGGCCGCTCCGCCGCGTCACGTTCGCGGACGGCGTCCGTCGATGGTCTCCGCGCGTCCCGACGCGGAGCGGCCACTGCTGCTCCTCGGAGTCGTGCGGCTGTAGCGGCACCCCGCGGGGCGCCCACGGCCGTGCATCGCGGGTGCCCCACGGCGGTCTCGCGTCGCGTACGCTGGGTCCGTCGCCGGCGGGCCGCCGGTGACCGAGGGAATCGCCGATGGTCTGCACGTCCTGCGGCACCGACAACGCGCCGGGTAGCCGGTTCTGCAACCGGTGCGGGATCCGGCTGTCCGCGACCTGTGCCGCCTGCGGTGCCTCAAACGCCCCCGACGCCGTCTTCTGCAACCAGTGCGGCGCCAGGCTGTCCGCTCAGGCGTCGGCGGCGAGCCAGACCGGACCCGGTGCCCAGGCGGCCGCGGGCGCGAGTGGAGCCGCGCAGCCGGTCGCCGAGCGCCGCCTCGTCTCGGTGCTGTTCGCCGATCTCGTCGGCTTCACGACGCTCGCGGAGGGTCACGATCCGGAGGAGACCCGCGAGCTGCTCACGCGCTACTTCGACCTGGCACGAGAGGTCGTCGTGCGGTACGGCGGGACGGTGGAGAAATTCATCGGGGACGCTGTCATGGCCGTCTGGGGGACCCCCATCGCCCAGGAGGATGACGCTGAACGGGCCGTGCGCACGGCCCTCGACATCGTTGACGCGGTCGCGTCCCTCGGGACGGAGGTCGGCGTGACGGGGCTCGCCGCCAGGGCGGGCGTCCTCACCGGCGAGGCCGCCGTCACGGTCGGCGCCAAGGGACAGGGCATGGTCGCGGGGGACCTCGTCAACACGGCGTCGCGCGTCCAGTCGGCGGCGG
>JAJYMP010000645.1 GCA_021786915.1 Chloroflexota bacterium | reverse complement strand
CCGGCGGGTGCTGCTGTCGTCCCTCGAGGGGGCGGCCGTCACGTCGATCCAGATCCGCGACGTGTACCAGGAGTTCTCCACGATCCCGGGCGTCAAGGAAGACGTCACCCAGATCGTCCTGAACGTGAAGAAGCTCCGCCTCAAGAGCTTCGCCTCCCACCCGGTCCAGTTGCGCCTGCTCAAGAGCGGCGCGGGGCCCGTGGTCGCGGCCGACATCCTCGAGTCGGCAGACGTCGAGATCGTCAACCCCGAGCTGGTGCTCATGACCATCGACTCGGACGACACGACGATCGAGATGGACCTCACCGTCGAGCGCGGCGTCGGCTACCTGGCCGCCGAGCGTTCCGAGGCGCTGCCCATCGGCGTGATCGCGGTCGACGCGATCTTCACCCCGGTCCGCAAGGTCAACTACTGGGTGGAGAGCACCCGCGTTGGCCAGATGACCAACTTCGACAAGCTCACGATCGAGATCGAGACCGACGGCACGATCACTCCGGAGGAGGCGCTCTCGCGCTCCGCCGACATCCTCGTCCGCCAGTTCCAGCCGTTCGTGACCGTCGGCGTGCAGGCGGCCCCCGCGGACCGCGTGGCCCCCGGCGTTCCCCAGCTCCCCTCGAACATGCTAGACATGCCGATCGAGGAGCTCGACCTGCCGATGCGGGCCTACAACTCGCTGAAGCGCAACAACATCGTGAAGGTCGGCCAGCTGCTGCAGCTCAAGGACGACGATCTCCTCCGCATGCGCAACTTCGGCAAGAAGTCGCTGGACGAGATGAAGGAGCGCCTCCGCATGCGCGGCTTCATCCTCCCGGAGAGCGAGTCGGACGGCGCCTTCGATGAGGACGGCGACGAGGTCTTCGACGCCGACGAGGAGGCCTGAGCCATGTCGTCCCACCGAGTCGACGGGCGCAAGCTCTCGCGCAAGCAGGGCCCCCGCCTCGCGCTCTACAAGAACCTGACGGTCTCGGTCCTCCGCTACGAGCGGGTGCAGACCACCGAGGCCAAGGGCAAGGAGATCCAGGGCCGTGTCGAGCGCATGATCACGCTCGCCAAGCGCGGTGACCTGGCCGCCCGCCGGGCGGTCGTCTCGGAGTTCCCGAACGAGCCGCTCGTCGTGACCAAGCTGTTCGACGTGATCGCCCCCAAGTACGCCGACCGCACCTCCGGGTACACCCGGCTCGTGCACATCGGCATGCGCAAGGGTGACGCCGCCGAGATCGTCCAGATCGAACTGGTCTGACACCAAGAACTCGCCCGGCGGCTGGATGCAGCGCAAGGCGGACCCGAGCATCCGAGCGAGCGCACCTGAGGTGCGTGAGCGAGGAAGCGCAGGGGCCAACGACGCGATGGGCCAGCCGGTGGGCGACCGATGAGGGTTCGAGAGAACCCCGCCGTGCGCTACCGCGCCCGGTGTGAATACGACGGAACGGACTTCGCCGGCTTTCAGCTCCAACTGAACGGCCGGACGGTCCAGGGAGAGCTCGAGGCCGCGCTGGCCCGCCTCAACCGAGGCGAGCGGGTCGTGGTCGACGGGGCGGGGCGCACGGACGCCGGGGTCCACGCCACCGGGCAGGTGATTGGCTTCACCTACGCCGGCAGCGTGCCGGGTCGGGAGCTCCAGCGGGCGGTGAACGCCCTGCTGCCGCGGGATGTCGCGATCCGCGACCTCCGGCGGGCCCCAGACGGGTTCCACCCGCGCTACGCGGCGCGGTATCGGGAGTACCGCTACACCGTTTGGAACGGGCCGCGCAGCCCACTCCGCGAGCGGACCGCGCTCGGGGTGCGGGCCCCGCTGGACGTCGCCGCGATGGCGAGTGCCGGGTTGGTCTTCGTGGGCCGACACGACCTCTCGTCGTTCGGGGGCGTGGACGACCGGTCCCCGGTCCGCACCGTGCTCGCGGTGCGGGTCCGGAGGGAGGGCCGCCTGGTGACGATCGACGTCCGGGCGCAGGCCTTCCTCCGGGGGCAGGTGCGGCGAATGGTCGCCGCCCTGCTGGAGGTCGGTCACGGCAAGATGGACGAAGCGGGGCTCGCGGCGGCGATGATCGCCAGGGAGCCGGCCCTCAACGGGGCAGCCGCCCCCGCAAAGGGGCTCTGCCTCAGGCACGTCGCCTTGGGGCGGCGGCCGATGGACGACAAGGAAGACGAGGAATGAGCGCGAAGACCTATACGCCTCGAGAGAGCGAGATCGAGCGACGCTGGTACGTCGTCGACGCGACGGACGAGACGCTCGGCCGCCTCGCGACGCGGATCGCGCGCGTCCTGGAGGGCAAGAACAAGCCCGGGTACGCCCCGCACATGGACACGGGCGACCACGTCATCGTCCTGAACGCGGGCAAGATCACGGTGACCAGCGACAAGCTGACGTCCAAGATCTACTTCCGCCACAGCGGTTACCCCCAGGGCTTCAAGGAGGAGACGCTCGGTCACCTGCTTGCCCGTCGGCCGGAGGAGCCCATCCGCCGCGCTGTCAAGGGGATGCTCCCGCACAACCGCCTTGGTGCCCAGATGCTTCGGAAGCTGAAGGTCTATGCGGGTTCTGACCACCCGCACCAGGCCCAGAAGCCCGAGCCGCTCGACTGACGAGGAGCCCTGATGTCGACGCCTGCGTTCTATTGGGGCACCGGCCGCCGCAAGACCGCGGTTGCCCGGGTCCGCCTCATCCCCGGTGAGGGGTCCATGGTGATCAACGGCCGCACGCCCGAGGAGCACTTCGGCGGCGTGCTGGCCGAGTCAGCGCTGTTCCTGCCGTTCCGGGTGACCGGGACCGAGGGCCGCTTCAACGTCACGATCAAGGTCGAGGGCGGCGGTGTCACCGGCCAGGCCGGGGCGATCCGCCACGGTGTGGCCCGCGCGCTGCTCCAGTCCGATCCGGAATCGTTCCGGCTTCCGCTGCGCCAGGCTGGCCTCCTCACCCGCGATCCGCGGATGAAGGAGCGCAAGAAGTACGGCCTCAAGCGCGCCCGCAAGGCCCCCCAGTACACCAAGCGCTAGACGCGCCCGCGGGGCGGCCGATCCCCGCGTTGGCCGCTCCGGTCCTCGCTCACGCACCCCGAGTGCGCTCGCTCCGGTCCTCCCGGCCGCCTTGGCCTCGGACCGCCCGGCGGGCGCTCTCGCATTTCCCGGGCGGCCGATCCCCGCGTTGGCCGCTCCGGTCCTCGCTCACGCACCCCGAGTGCGCTCGCTCCGGTCCTCCCGGCCGCCTTGGCCTCGGACCGCCCG
>JAJYMP010000155.1 GCA_021786915.1 Chloroflexota bacterium | reverse complement strand
GCACGCTCAGCGACGGCCCGACGCCCCAGCGGAGCCCGGCCGACCGGGCGACGCGCAGCGCATCCTGGAGCAGCGCCTCCGCCTCCTCGTAGGCGCCCTGCTCGGTGCGGAGCTCGCCCATGTTCGTCGCGACGACCGCCGCGTTGGCGTAGTTGCCGAGCCTGAGCAGCAGCTCGCGGCCCTGCTCCGCGAAACCGACAGACTCGTCCCAGGCGCCTGCGAAGTAGGCCCCCGCGCCCAGGTTGGCCAGGACCCACGCCTGGCCAGCAAGGTCGCCCAGGCCGCGGTAGATCTCCAGGGCGCGAGTCCATGCGTCACCGGTCGGCTGGCCGAGGTAGAGCCGGGCGCTGTCGAGCGCGTCGTACGCCCGGGCCAGGGCCTCGGACGCTCCGACTTGCTCACCCTCGGCGATGGCCCTCTCGGCATACGCGACGGCCTCGTTCGGCCGGCCCTCGGCCACGAGGAGCATCGCCGTCCACGCGTCCTGCTGGGCGCGCTCCCGCGTCGCCTCAACGCCCGCCACGCCCTCGAGGGCGCGCCTCGCCCGGGTGGCCCAGCGCAGCGCCGCGGGAAGCCGGCCCAGCTTCTCCTCGATCCGGGAGCGCTTCAGGAGCAACCTGGCCTGGGCCAGGGGGTCGTCGCGCGTCAGGCTGCGTGAGAGGTCGAGCGCGTCGCTCGCGTCCCGCTCCTCGCCGGCCGAGTGGAGCGCGTCTGCGCGCGCCTCGGCCACGGTCGCGATGTCCCGCTGGGGCACGAGCCCAGACGCCCGCGCCGCCGTGAGGGCTCGACGGTAGAGGGTCGCCGCCTCGACGTTGGCGAAGACGCGGGCCGCGCGCTCGCCGGCGACGCGCGCGTAGCGCCACGCCCGGTCGTGGTCGCCGCCGAGCGCGAAGTGGAGGCTCAGCACACCGGCGATCGCGTCCGGGTCGGCCGTCTCGCGCTCGTGGTGCAGGCCGATCGCGACGTGGAGCCGCTGGCGCAGGCGGAACGGCAGGCCGGCGTAGGCGGCGTCGCGCACGATCGCCTGCCGGAAGCGGAGGTAGCCGTTGCCCGCCGGCTCGAAGAACTCCGCCAGGCGGTCCCAGGTGCCCGGCGTGGGCGGCGCGATCCCCTCGTCGAGCACGTCGGGCAGGAAGCGGGGGTGGAAGGCGAGGCCGAACACGGACGCGCGGCGGACCAGCTGGCGGTCGTGGGGGGCCAGCGCGTCGATCCGGACGGTCGCGGCGGCCTCGACCGAATCGGGGAGCGAGCCGTCGCCGACACGGGCGGCGTGGATGAGGTCGAGCAGCAGCTGCGGGTTGCCTGCGGCGCGGGTGACGGTCTCGAGGAGCAGGCGCTCCGGCAGCGGGTCCTCGTCGGTCGCGATGACGGCCAGTCGCCGGGCGGCGTCGGGGTCGAGGGGCCGCAGGTCGAGGACGCGGGCCGTCCCCTCCGGCGTGCCGAAGCCAGCGCCCTCGGGACGCCGCAGGACCAGCACGAGCCACGGCCGATCGTCCCGCGCGTCCGTGACGACCGCGCGGAGGAGGTCGGCCGACGCCTCGTCCATGAGATGGGCGTCCTCGAACGCGAACAGCGTCGGGCCGGCCAGGAGCCCGCGGAGCAGGCCGATGACGGCCTCGTGCAGCCGCGGGCGCCGGTACTCGGGCGGGAGCGCCGCGACGTCGGGCGTCGGGTCCATCGCCGCATCCGCGGCGGTGGCGATGAGCGGGAGCCAGGCCGCCAGCGAGCCGTCGTGCGCCTCGACCAGCTCCCGGAGCCGCCCCACCACCATGGAGGCTGGCGCCTCCCGGCCGACGCCGATGACCTCGCGCAGGACATCGCGCCACGCCGCATACGGGGTCGTGGAGGTGATCGTCTCGCCGGTGGCGCCGACGACCGCGAACTCCGGGGCGAGCTCCAGGATCTCGTCCAGGAGCCGCGTCTTGCCGGCGCCCGCCTCGCCCCGCAGCAGCACGGCCTGGCGTCGGCCGGCCCGAGCCGCGTCGAGAGCCTCGGCCAGCAGCGCCCGCTCCGCGTCGCGACCCGTGAGCGGGAGGCCCCCGGCCGCGGTCCGCCTCGGTCGCGCGGTCGGCCGCCCGACGGCCCACGCCTGGACCGGCCGCGCCTTGCCCTTGACCATGAAGGGCGCGAGCTCGGTGGTGGCGAACCGCGTCGCGGAGTTGTCCAGCACCCCGGCGGTCGCGAGGACCTGGCCGGGGCCTGCCCTCGCCATGAGGCGCGCGGCGAGGTTGACCGCATCGCCCATGACGGTGTACGTCCGCCGGTAGGGCGGGCCGACGTCGCCCGAGAAGACCGGGCCGCGGTTGACGCCAATGCGGACGGGCAGGCGGCGCTCGCCCCCGACGACGCGGCGGAGGGCCAGGAGCATCCGCTCCTCGTCGTCCCCGAGCATGCGCGGCACGCCGGCCGACAGGATCAGCTTGCCGCCGTCGGCGTCGATGTCCGACGCCAGGAAGCACACGCCGTGCTCGTCGACCGCGGCCTGGACGGCGCGCACGAGCTCGTCGAGGGCGGCAGCCGCGGCCTCCGGCCCGTCGCCCCGGATCAGCGCGTCGGTGCCGTCGAAGTGGACGAACGCGATGGTCGCGGACCGGTGCTCGGGCTCGGTTCCCGCCCGGATGGGCTCGCGCAGGGCGGGGGGCACGTAGGGCTCGAGGTCCGGCAGGAGCGCCGGGAGCGCCGGGTCGGCGCCGGCGCCGCCCGGCCCGCGGGGCGCCGACCTGAGCAGCCAGCCGGGACCCTTCGCCTTCCCGAGGAGCCTGCTCGGCAGGTGCGACGCGGTTGCCGGGCTCAGCAGGATCTCGCCCGCGGCCGCCGCGGACTCCATCCCGACGGTCTCGGTCGCCGCGGGGCCGGTCACGATGAGCTCGCGGTGCGAGCCGCCGACGAGGAAGAACTGGAAGCGCCCGCTGCTGACCCCGATCGACATCCGCAGCGTCACCGCGCCGGCCGTCGTGGACACGGCGCCGGTCGAGCGCAGCGTCGTGCGCATGCCGTGGGCCGAACGAACCGCCCGGGCGGGATGGCCCTCGCCTTCGAACCACAGCAGCAGCGCGTCCCCGCCGAACTTGAGCAGCCCTGCGCCCTCGGCATAGGCGACCGCGAGCAGCCGGGCGAAGACCGCGCCCAGGACGCCGGTGACCTCCTCGGCGCCGATCCGGCCGTGGCGGGCGAGGCGCTCGGACATCCTGGTGAAGCCCGAGATGTCCACGAAGACGAGCGACCCGTCCTCC
>JAJYMP010000008.1 GCA_021786915.1 Chloroflexota bacterium | reverse complement strand
AGCTGATCGGGGTCTCTCCCGGCTCGCTGTAGTCAGAGCGCCGCACCCCACGTGGGCCGATTCGTGCACAGGCCGGCCCGTTCCTGGCTGGAAGTTCGGTCTAGCCGAGGATGGCCTGGACGTCGGGCCCGGGATCGCGGAGCGGGCCGGCGCTCCCGGCACGAGTTGCGCGCGGCACGACTCGCATCAGAGTTGAATCAGACTGCGCCACGCTCAGGTCGAGCGCGAAGTCGCCGTTTCGCCTCCGGGTCACGCCCGACGAGGGCCGTACCAACTCCGTCGTGGATTGGGACGCTGGGCGGGCACCCGACTCCTTCGCTACCAGCCCTCGCGCAGCGTCCGAGCCAGAGCCTCGACGACCAGGTCCGCGCTGCGCCGGTCGATGCACAGCGGCGGCTTCACCTTGAGCACGTTGTTGCCGTCACCGGTGGGCTGGACGATCACGCCCAGCTCCAGCATCCGTTCGCAGATCGCGAGCGCCTCCGCGCCGGCCGGCTCGAGGGTCGCCCGGTCGCGGACCAGCTCCACGCCCAGGTACAACCCCATGCCGTGCACGGCGCCGACGATCTCAGGGTGGGCGGCGGCCACCTGCTCCAGCCCGGCCTTGAGGTGGGCCCCGACGTCACGGGCGTTCCCGCGCAGCCCCTCGCGGTCGATCGTCTCGAGCACGGCCAACCCCGCGGCGCACGCCACCGGCGACCCGCCCACCGTCGAGAAGAACGACCCCTCGGCCGCGAACGCCTCGGCGATCGGGCGCGTCGTCACGACTGCACCGACCGCCATGCCGTTCCCCGCCGCCTTGGCCGCCGTCACGACATCGGGCACGACGCCCTGCTGCTCGAACGCCCACTGGTAGCGGCCGAGGCGCGAGTAGCCCGTCTGCACCTCGTCGGCGATGGCGAGGCCGCCCGCGCCTCGGATCGCCGCATACGCCTCGCGCAGGTACCCGTCGGGCAGGACCACGCCACCCGCGTTGCCGTAGAGAGGCTCGGCGATGAAGGCCGAGGGGCGGCGACCGGCTCCGGCCAGACGGGCGACGGTCGCGCGGACGTCGTCGGCGTAGCGGGTGCCCGCGTCGGGGCCTCGGTGGAGCCCCCGGAAGGTGTTGGGCGCCTCGACCGGGTGCACCCAGCCCGGCCGCGTCCCAAGCGCCCGCGGGTTGTCGAGCGCCGAGGTGGTGATGGCGTCGGTCGCGCTCGTCCAGCCGTGGTAGGCGCCGCGGATGCACAGCACGTCCTCGCCGCCTGTCGCCGTCCGCGCCAGGCGGAGCGCCAGCTCGTTCGCCTCCGAGCCGGTGTTGACGAGGAAGACGGTGTCGAGCGGCGCCGGGAAGCGGGCTGCGAGCGCCTCCGCGAACTCGACGATGACGCTGTACAGGAACCGCGAGTTGGTGTTCAGCCGACGGAGCTGGCGCGCGACGGCCTCCTCGACCGCGGGGTGGCTGTGGCCGAGCACGGCGACGTTGTTGACGATGTCGACGTAGGCCCGGCCGCGGGTGTCGACGAGGTGGTGGCGCCAGCCTCGCTCGATCCTGGGCGGGACGTCGAAGTAGTGGACCTGGACGCCGGCGAGCACGCTGTCGCGGCGGCCGAGCAGCCGGCGGGGGTCGTCCGGCGGGGCCGCCGCCGAGCCGTGCCGCAGGCCGGCGAACTCGGACGGGTCGGGGCAGAGCGTCAGCCAGGCACGCTCGAGCGAGGGCACCGCGCGACGTGGCGCGTCGAGGCCCGGCACGGCGACCAGTTGCAGGTGCACATGGGGCGGGAGGCCGTCGAGGCCTGCGGGGGCGATCTCGCCGACGGGGTCGCCCGCCGCGATCTCCGCCCCGTCCGCCGCGCTCGGGGTAATGCCCTCGAGCCGGAGGTCCGCGCCGTCGAAGCCGATGACCACCCCGTCGGGAACCAGCCGAACCCGTCCGGCGGCCGGTGCCCGGACCGGCGTCCCCGGCGCACCGAAGCAGTCCACGCCCAGGTGGACGGTGGGCGCCTCGTCGACCGCATCCGCGACCGCGTCCACGAGCCTGCCCTCGCCCCAGCGTCCCACAGCGGTCCCCCCGGCTGCTCCGAGAAGCCGCGCGACTGCCGACGGGTCGCCGGTCGCCGATGCCGCCAGCGCGTCGCTCGTGGTCGAGAGGTCCAGGACCACGACGTTCGCCGGCAGCTCGACGGCCGCGACGGGAGGCCGGGCGGGGATCGGCACCCGCCTCGCAGGGCCCAGCCCTGCCGCCCCGCGCAGCACCTCCGCCGCCAGCGCCGGGGGCACGCGGGCCACGGCGTCGAGCGCTGCCCACTCCTCATCGCGCACCGAGGCGACGTAGGCGTTCTCCGGCTCCAGCGCCGCCTGCTGGTCGCCGCTCACCGCGACGGCCGCCGCCCGGGCCACCACCATCGGCCAGACCGCCTCGAGCTCCGCCTCCTCGAGCGGGAGCAGCGGCAGGAAGCCGGTCGCCACCTCGCGCGCGGTCCGGAGCGGCCGGTCCAGATCGCGCAGCACGTCCGCGGCGATCGTGACCGCCAGCTCCGCGGCCAGCCAGGTCCGCGACAAGTCCCCGAAGTCGATCAGCCCGACTGGCATCGGGCGGCCGGCCGCGTCGCGCCGCGTGACCGTGTTCACGTCGGTCACGTCCTGGTGGACGGTCCGGATCCGGAGGGCCGGGGCCAGCGAGGTCAGCGCCTGGGCGGCACGGGTCGCGGCCCCCTCGGCTGCGAGCCGCCGGGCCGGGGAGCTGGCGAACGGCGCCAGGGCCTCAACGACGCTGCGGGCATGGCGGATGTCCCACTGGAGGGCGCGGTCGAGCGCGGGGTGGTCGAAGCCGTCGAGCGCGATCGCGATCCGCGCGGCCATCGCCCCGTGGGCGCGGAGGACCGCTGGTGCGAGGTACCCGGCGCGATCCAGCGGCTCCCCGTCGATCCAGGTCACCAGGCGCAGGTCGTGCGCCGCGCCGGCGGTCGTCGTCACCCGCACGATCAGCGACCCGTCCGGAGCGGGCTGCGGCACCGGGACCTCGAACGGCAGGCCCATCGCTCCGACCCGGAGCATCGCGGCGTTCTCCGCCTCGAGCGCCGGCCGCCCGAGCCCCTCACGCGCCACCTTGAGCACGAACCGCGCCCCGGCTGGCGTCTCGACCAGGTAGTTGCGGTCCTGGTGGCTGCCGAGCTCGCGCAGCTTCCCGCCCACGCCGAACGCCTCGCGCAGGAGGATCGCCGCCTCGACGGCGTCCACGTCCGGCCGCCGGTGCT
>JAJYMP010000179.1 GCA_021786915.1 Chloroflexota bacterium | reverse complement strand
GCGAGGTCGCCCCCGAGCGAGTCGGGGTACGTCAGGAGCTGCGGGCCGCGTCGCACGAACTGACCTCCCATTCGCCACTGGGGCGCGTGATCCGGCACGGGACGCTACCCGTGGAGTATCGAGCGCACGGCGAGCGTCAGGAGCCTCGCCCGCGCGTCCCCGTATCCCCCCATCTGATTGCTGAGATACGCGAAGCCGACCCGGTGCTCGTCGTCGGCGAACCCCAGCTGGCCGCCGGCACCGGCGTGGCCGAAGCTCCGTGGGCCGAGCATCGGCTGACCAGGCGGCGATGCGAGCTGGAAGCCGGTCCCCCACCGCGCTCCGTCGTCCGGCATACCGGACAGCTGCGCGCCGCCGGACTGCTCGACGAGCGCGTCCTCGACGGACCGCGCGGACAGGAGTCGAGGCCCCTCCACGTCCGACACGCACGCCGCATACGCCCGCGCGAGCGACCGTGCCGTGCTGATGCCGTTCGCGGCGGGAATCTCGGCGTGCTGGATGGCGGGGTCGTTGAACGTGACGTACCGGCCGCACGCCGGGAACTCGAACGCGCCGCCCATCGTCAGGCTCCGCTCGACGGTCCGGTTCGCGGCGGCGATCCGGGCGCTCTCACGCGCATCCTCGGAGTCCTCGTCGGGCAGGGGCGCCTCCATGAAGGCGACCGGGACCGGCGCCGGGTCGGGCAGGCCGATCCACGTCCGCAGGCCGAGGCGATCTCCCACCGCCCGGCGGAACCAGGCGCCAGGAGTGAGGCCGGTGATCCGCCGGATGACCTCGCCGATCAGCCAGCCGTACGTCATCGCGTGATACAGGTGTCCCGTGCCCGGCTCCCACAGCGGCGCCTGCGCCTCGATCGCCCGGACGACCGGCTCCCACGCCGCGACCTCGTCGACCGAGAGATCGCGGTCGAGGGCGGGAAGCCCGGCGCGATGGCTGAGCACCTGGCGGACGGTGATCGCCGCCTTGCCGTGGGGCGCGAACTCCGGCCAGTAGCGGGCGACCGGTGCGTCGAGCTCGAGGCGGCCCTCCTGCGCGAGGAGGTATGCGCAGATCGCCACGAGTCCCTTCGAGCACGAGAAGATGACGGCGGACGTCTCAGCCTCCCACGGTCGGCCCGTTCGGGCATTGGCGAGCCCCGCCCACAGGTCGACGACCTTCTGCCCGTCGACGTACACCGCGCAGGCCGCGCCGAGGTCTCCCCGCGACCGGAAGTTCTCGACGAACACGTCGGCCACCGCGCCGTAGCCATCCTCGGCGCCACCCCCGAGCCGGATCTCCGCTCGTCCTGCGAGATCCGTCATGCCGCGTGCCTCGAGCGCAGCACGGGCCCGCGCGGCAGGGCACGCGGCCCGAGCGGCCCGAACGGCCCGCGCGTCATCCCTTCACCGAGCCCTGGAGGAGCGCCGCGACGAACTGGCGCTGGAAGACGAGGAAGACGAGCAGCGACGGCAGCAGGATGAGGAGCGCGCCCGCGCTGAGAAGCGGGATGTCGGTCGCGTAGTGGCCCTGGAACGCGCCGAGCGCCCCGGCCATCGTGCGCTGCGTCGGGTCCTGGACGAGCACCAGGGCGAGCAGGAACTGGTTCCACGTCCACACCGAGAGCAGGATCGTGAGCGAGGCGATCGCGGGACGCGCGAGCGGCACGTGGATCCGCCAGAAGAGGTCCCACGTCGATGCGCCGTCGACACGCGCGGCCTCGGACAGCTCCGAGGGCATGTTCACGAAGTGCGCGCGCATCCAGTACACGGAGAACGGCATGTACAGCCCGATCAGCGGCAGGATGATCGCGAGGCGCGAGTTGATCAGGCCGAAGCTGCGGACGAGGTAGTAGAGCGGCGTGATGATCCCCTCGAGCGGGAGCGTCAGGCCGAGCAGGAACAGCAGGAACAGGACGCGCGCGCCGGGGATGCGCAGGTGCCCGATCGCGAAGCCGGCCATCGTCGAGATCGTGACCGACACCGGCACGACGCCGACCACGATGAGCGTGCTCGAGAAGAGCAGGACCGGCATGTCCGCGACCTGGAACGCCCGGGCGAAGTTGCCCCATTGCGGGTTCGCGGGCCAGTCGATGCCGAGCGGCACGGACCCGGACGGGTGCAGGGCCGTCGTGAAGAGGCTGATGAACGGCAGCAGCGTGACGAGCATCAGCACGACCAGGACGACGCTGCCGGTCACGACTTCCCGTCGCTGCACGATCACAGCGGCTCACCCCCCGTCATGCGCTGGATCGGCAGGACCACGACGAGCACGAGGATGACGAGCACGACGGCGAGCGCCGAGGCGAGGCCGACCTGCTGCCCGACGAACGCGAGCTGGTAGATCTCGAGACCGGGCACCATCGTGGCCAGCCCGGGCCCACCGCCCGTCGAGATGTAGACGATGTCGAAGCTCGCGAGCGCGGCGATCGCGGTGACCGTGATGCACACGGCGATCTCGTTGCGCAGGCTCGGCACGGTGATCGCCCAGAACTCCTGGACGGCCCCGGCACCGTCGATGCGCGCTGATTCGTAGAGGGCGGGGTCGATCTTGCCCATGCCCGTCAGGAGCAGCACGGTGCACAGACCGAGCAACACCCAGACGCCGATCAGCCCGACCGCCGGGAGCGCGGTCCCGAAATCGCCGAGCCAGGCGCGCGTGATGCCGCCGAGCCCGATCGCGCCGAGGATCTGGTTGACGACGCCGGACAGGGCGAGCACCCAGCTCCATGCGATGCCTGCGGCGACGAGCGGGATGACCTGGGGCAGGAACAGCACCGTGCGCGCGGCGGTCCCGATCCGGCCCGTCACGACGCGCCGGATGAGCGACGCGACCACGAGGCCGAGGCCGACGGAGATCACGCAGAAGAACAGGATGAGCTGGAACGCGTTGGTCAGGATCTGGATGAAGTTCTGGTCGGTCAGGACCGTCACGTAGTTCTTCAGGCCGACCCACTGCGACGCCCCGATGCCGTCCCATCGATACAGCGAGTACTGCACCGTGATCACGAGCGGCTGGAGCACGAAGACGATGTAGACGAGGAGCGCCGGCGCGACGAGCAGCCAGCCGGCCCAGTTGGCCCTGCGGAGCGCCCGAAGCCGGGAACGCCGCAGGGCCGTGGCGGGTCGATCCTGCGCCCGAGCGCCTGCCCGCAGGGCGGCACGCGCGGGCGCGGGATCACTCTGGGACACGGGTCAGGACCCGAGTTCCTGCAGGTACTGCGCCTGGACGTACTTCAGCAAGCCGGCCGGGGTCTCCTG
>JAJYMP010000721.1 GCA_021786915.1 Chloroflexota bacterium | reverse complement strand
CGAGGAACAGAGCCACCAGGAGGAGCAACGGGATCGCCGGAGCCCAGCGTGCGAGCAGAGTCATGGCGCGTGTCAGAGGGGAGGGCCGGGACGGCGTCGCCGCCCCGGCCATCGAAGTCCCGGTCAAGGGAGTCGCTTCTGCTGGCTCAGCCAGCGCCGCCGACCTGGTCCACCCAGATCGAGTGGATGTTGGTGATGTCGATCTTGGACACGTCGATGTTCTGGACGGCCTTGTACTGGTCGTCCGGCAGCCACAGGGTCTTGGCGTCGGCGCCCAGGGTGAGCTTGCCGCCGTCGATGACCGAGCGGATCGGGCGGGCGCCGAACTTGGCGAAGATGGTCTGGCCCTGGTCCGACAGGATGAAGTCGAGGAAGGCCTTGGTGAAGTCGGCGTGGGCGGCGTCGTACTGGTTGGCGATGATCGCCGACGGGGCGTAGATCGAGCCGTCGGACGGGATGACGACCTGCGCGTTGACGTTCTTGGCCTTCTCGGCGTTGGCCAGCGCGATCAGGTTGAAGTCGTACTTGATCTGGATCGGCACCTCGCCCTTCTCGAAGGTGTCCGCGTTGCCCTCCGACGAGGCGAGGTTGCCCAGCAGCGCCTTGCCGTACGTCACGCCCTTGCTGTAGTCGTCGAGCGTGCCGCCCGCGGCGAGGTTCATCGCGACGAACGCCATCGTGGCCGTGCCCGAGGACCCGGGCTTGCCGAAGCCCACGAGGCCCTTGTAGGCGGGCTTGACGAGGTCGGCCCAGCTGGTCGGGACCGGGATGTTCTTGGACTTGAGGAAGTCGACGTTGACGACGTACCCGGGGACGCCGACGAAGGTGGCCTCCCACCCCGGGGCGTGGAGCGTGGCGGGAAGCGTGGCGGCGTTTGGCGCCTCGTACGGGGCGAGCACGCCCTTCTGGACGGCGGTGCCGGCGAACAGGATGCCGATGTCGGCGAGGGCGGCCTTGGGCGCGTTCTTCTCAGCGTCGAACGCGGCGATCTCCTCAGCCGAGGACATGTCCTCGCCCAGGCTGCGCTGGTGGTCGGTGTTGCAGTCGTACTGCCAGTTCGTCTGGCAGAAGGTGGTGAACATCTGGCCGTAGTTGGCCCAGTCGTTCGGGGCACCGTAGGTGGCGACCGTGTGGCCCTGCTGTCCCGCGGCGGCCATGTCGGGCGCGGCAGACCAGCCCGTGGCGGCGGCCGAGGCCGGCGCGGCTGCGCTCTGGGCAGGGGCGGACGCCGCAGCCGTGGCGGCGGCGCCCTGGGCAGAGGCCGCCGCGGCGGTGGCCGGGGCGGCAGCGGACGGGGATGCGGCCGAGCCGCCGCAGGCAGCAACGACGAGGACGGCCGAGGCGCCCAGCGCGACCAGCCGGCTCTTTGAGGTCATGCAGTCCTCCTCAGACCCCGGCGTGTCCGGGGCCGCTCACGACGGTGTGGCGACGCGGTCGAGGCCGCGCCGAGGGCAGGATCGGAACGGGACGTCAACGCTGCGTTGTCGTCTGCTAACGGGCCGCTAACGCGTTGCCAACAGACCCGCCGGATGCTCTCGTGGCGCCGGACTTGTCCACACAAGCGCGCTTGACTGGGCCACTCAATGCGGACGAGACTGCAACTTGTATGTACAAGCCAGCGACAATGCCGCTCCATCGCCAGCTTGCCGATGCGCTCCGGGAACGCATCCGCCGGGGCGATTTGCAGCCCGGCACGGCCCTGCCCTCCGAGGCGGACCTGGGCTCGGCTTTCGCCGTGTCGCGAGGCACGGTTCGCCAGGCGCTCGCCCAACTCCGTGCCGAGGGGCTGATCTTGGGTAGCCGAGGCAAGTCGCCGACCGTCGGGCGCGCCCCGCTGTCGCAGCCCTTCGCCCAGCTGCTCAGCTTCTCGGCCTGGGCACGGTCGATGGGGATGGTCGCGAGCGGTCGGCGGGTCAGCGTCGAGCGGAAACCCGCATCGCCCGTGATCGCCAGCCTCCTCGATGTCCAGGTCGGCATCCCGCTCGTGTCGATCGTCCGGCTCAGGCTGGGCGACGGCGAGCCGATGCTGCTCGAGCGGACGGTGTTCTCCCCGGGCGTCGGCGAGGCGGTCGAGGGGCTCGACCTCGAGGCCGATTCCATCTACGCCGGGCTGGCCGCCCGCGGCATCACCTTTGCGGCAGCCCAGCAGACGATCGACGCAGTGGGAGCAACCGTCCTTGACGCGACATGGCTTTGCGTCCGTCGGGGCGCGCCGCTGCTCCGCGTCCGGCGCCTGTCTACTGACCCCGAGGGCCGTCCGCTCGAGTGGGCCGACGACCGCTATCGCCCTGACCGCGTGACACTGACCATCGACCAGCTCGCCAACCGCCCGGGCATCGCCCGCGTGCGCTCCTAGGAGGATCCCCATGCCGTATGCCGCCACCGCGCAGGACGCCCGCCGCTGGGCCACCGATCGGGTGATCCGCCTGTGGGCCGTGTTCGGGGAGGACCTTGGCGAGTTCGACACGGCGCTCGGCGCTGCCTTCGGCGCGGCACGCGACGACGGGGCGCTGCTGGCGGTGATCGGCGCGGGTGGCGGAGCCCTCGCACCGGACGTGCGGGTGGAGGGGCCAGCGGCACCATCGCCGTTCGGACTGCTCGGGGCGCTGCGCCTGGCTGGCGTCGACGACGTGCGGGAGCTGGGCGTGATCGGCCGATCGGCCGATGTGCTCGACGCGGGGCACCGCGCCGGCGCCGGGGCCATCGTTGGGCTCGCCGAGGACCCAGATGCCCGTCGCGCGCTGGTGTCGGCCCAGCCTGACGTCATCGTCTCGACGGGCGGGTTCGCGCCGCTCGACGCCGAGCGCTACGCCTCCACGCGCGCGCACCGCGAGCGAGTGCTGCTCAACCCGGGCCCGGCCGTGGTCTCCGACCGCATCCACCGCGCCATCGCCGGGCCGGACCTCTGCCACCGCGAGCCCGAGTACACGGCGCTGTTCGGCCGCGTGAAGCGCAAGCTGCTGGCCGTTGCCGGGGTGCCGGAGGACTGGTCTGTGGTGCTCGTCGGCGGGTCAGGCACGGCGGCCATGGAGGCCATGACGGGCGCCGCGGTGCGGCCTGGCCGGAAGATCCTCGTCTGCCGCAATGGTATCTACGGGGACCGCATCGCGACGATCGCTGAGCGCCACGGCTACGAGGTCGTCAGCGTTCGCGCACCGCACACGGAGCCCATCGACCCGGCCGCGGTCGCCGTGGCACTCGACGCGGACCCGGCGATCGACGCCGTCGCCGTCATCTACCACGAGACCACGACCGGGCTCCTCAATCCCGTCCACGAGATCGCCCGTGAGGCGGACAAACGAGGCGTGCTGACCCTCGTCGACGCCATCAGCGCCTTCGGGTCCGAGCCGCTCGACATCGTGGGCGCCGGGATCGACGCCGTCGCTGGCACCGCCAACAAGAACCTCCACGGCCTGCCGGGCGTCGCGTTCTTGCTGCTCAGCCCCCGGGCGAGAGAGCGGGCCGAAGCAGTCCCGCCGCAGTCGCTCTACTTCGACGTTCCGAACTACCTCCGGGCCGAGGCGAAGTCGACCGTTCCGTTCACCCCGCCTGTGCCGTCGATCTACGGCCTCGAGGCCGCGCTCGACGAGCTGGCGGACGAGGGCCTCGAGCACCGGATCGCCCACTACGGCGAGCGCATGGCGTACCTCGACGGCGCGTTCGCCCGCCTGGGGTTGGAGCCAACGGTGGCGCCAGAGCATCGATCGGGGTCCGTGCGCTCGTTGCCGCTCCCCGCAGGTGTGGCGTACGACGCGCTCCACGACGCCGTCAAGCGTGACGGGTTCGTGATCTACGCCGGCCTTGGCGACGCCGCGGCCACCAACTTCCGCGTTTGCGCCCTGGGCGCGCTCGAGGTCGGGGCGCTCGAGGGGTTCATCGCCTCGCTCGACGCCGCCATCGCGTCGGCTTCGCCCGTCCCCGCCTGAACCCGCCGACCCACCCGCCCCGACGGCGTCGCGCCGCTCAACTCGGAGGATCGTCCCGTGACCACCGCCAGCCACACCGACGGCGCCCTGTCCGCCCGCTTCACCTTCCGGCGCGAGTACCGCGGCCCGATCCAGGCCGTGATCCTCGACTGGGCGGGGACCACCCAGGACTTCGGCGTGTTCGCGCCGGCGGTCGTGTTCGTCGACGTGTTCGAGCGCTGGGGCGTTCCCATCTCGGTTGCCGAGGCGCGGGCGCCGATGGGCCTGTTCAAGCTCGACCACATCCGCGAGATCACCAGGATGCCCGCGGTGGCCGGGCGCTGGCGCGAGGCGAAGGGCCGCGACGTCACCGAGGAGGACGTGCGCGGCATGTTCGCCGACTTCGCGCCCCTCCAGGTGGAGGCGATGGCGAAGTACTCGGACCTCATCCCGGGCACCGTCGAGGCGATCGGCGAGATGCGGCGCCGGGGCTACAGGATCGGCTCGACGACGGGGTACATGCGCCAGGCTGCGGACGTGGCGCTGCGCGAGGCGGCCAGGCAGGGCTACGCGCCGGACTCGACCGTCTGCGCTGACGAGGTCCCGGCCGGTCGGCCCGCGCCGTGGATGGTCCTGCGGAATCTCGAGAACCTCAGCGTCTACCCGCCGTGCTCGGCGGTGAAGATCGGCGACACGAAGATCGACATCGACGAGGGGCTCAACGCCGGCTGCTGGACGATCGGGCTGTCCGCCGCGGGCAACTACGTCGCCCTCGCGCGCTCGGAGTTCGAGGCGCTCCCGTTCGAGGAACGCCGCGAGCTGGTACTCAAGTCGGACGACCTCCTCCGTCGCCAGGGCGCCCACTACGTCGTCGAGACGATCGCCGACGTGATGCCGGTCCTGGACGACATCGAGCGGCGGCTGCGGAACGGCGAGCGGCCATGACGGCGGGGCAGGGCGACGCCACGCACATCACCGGCATCGCTCCAGGCGCTCAGTTGTCCGAGGGCGACTCTAATCAGACGCCACTTCGAGCTGCGTGGCAGGCGAAGTCGATCGGGCCCCACACGCGCGACCTCCTCGACGAGGACGCGCGCTGGTTCCTCCACCAGTCGCTGTCCACGCCCTGCCTCAACGCCCTCGAGGAGGCCGACGGCATCTGGATCACCGACGTCGAGGGACGCCGGTACATGGACTTCCACGGCAACTCGGTCCAGCAGGTGGGGTTCCGGAATCCGCGCGTGGTCCAGGCGATCAAGGACCAGCTGGACACGCTCCCGTTCTCGACCCGCCGGTACACGAACCGGCCGGCGGTTGAGCTGGCGCGACGCCTGGCGGCCCTCGCCCCGGGAGACCTCAACCGCGTGCTGTTCACCACCGGAGGCGCCACCGCCAACTCGGCCGCGCTCCAGCTCGCCCGGGTCGTGACCGGCCGCCACAAGACGGTCTCGATGTGGGACGCCTTCCACGGCGGCACGCTCGACACCGTGTCGGTGGGCGGAGAGGCGCAGTTCCGGGCCGGGATCGGGCCGCTCATGGCAGGAACCGAGCACGTGCCGCCGCCCGACCCGTACCGATGCTCGTTCAGATGCCGGGCTCGGGCGGGCGGGTGCGACCTGGCGTGCGCGGATTACCTCGACTACGTGCTCGAGAAGGAGGCCGACGTTGCGGCGGTCATCGCCGAGTCGGTCCGCAACGCGCCCTACATCCCCTCGCCCGACTACTGGAAGGTGGTCCGCGCCGCGTGTGACCGGCACGGCGCGCTGCTCATCCTCGACGAGATCCCGCACGCCCTCGGGCGCACCGGGGCGATGTTCACGTGCGAGAACTTCGGCGTCATCCCGGACATCCTGGTGATCGGCAAGGGGCTGGGGGGCGGCGTGATGCCGCTGGCAGCGCTCATCGCACGCGACGGGCTCAACGTCTCCGCCGACCGCGCCCTCGGCCACTTCACGCACGAGAAGAACCCGGTCGCGTGTGCCGCCGGGTTGGCCGTCCTCGACGAGATCGAGGAGCGCGGGCTGGTGGCGTGGTCGCGCGAGCTCGGCGCCTGGTCGCTCGAGCGGCTGCGCGAGATGGCCGGGCGCCACCGCCTGATCGGCGACGTGCGGGGTCTTGGGCTGCTGCTCGGCGTCGAGCTCGTCCGCGACCGCGTGACGCAGGAGCGCGCCACCGAGGAGGCCGAGGCCGTGATGTACGCGGCGCTCGATCGCGGCCTCAACTTCAAGACGACGATGGGGAACGTGATCAACCTCTCGCCGCCCCTGGTGATCAGCCGTGAGGAGATGGCGCAGGCGCTCGACATCCTCGAGGCCGCCATCGCCGAGGTCGAGTCCGAGTTCGGCTACTGACCGCCCCGACAGGCGGTGACCCTGCCACAGTCCCGCCCCGGGCCTGCGCGATAACGAGCGATACGCTGCGTTCACGTGTCCGCGTCGGGCCGGCGCGCCACCATCGCCGGGCGGGTCAAGAGGGAACCGTGGACGAGGCCGTGCAGCGGGTGTACGCGCGGGTCCGCGAGCGCGTCTGGGACACCGACGAGGGCGACGACGACCGCGACGCGCTGGCGCGCCTCACGCCGCTCGGGCGGGCGGTCCACGTCACGCGCGAGCTCGAGGAGGAGCTCGCGGACGGCGGCTGGTACCTGGTCTTCGCCAACGAGGGCGACGACATGATCCCGCTCGCGGTGAAGGCCTACGACCTCCTCGGGCAGCCCGCCTACGCGGCCCACTTCCGCGACGTCCCGGACTGCGGGATCGGGGACGAATCGGGCGAGGACGAGGGCGACCGGCTGGACCGCGGGTACGCGGCCCTGTCCGGCGCGGAGGCGGCGCGCGCCCGGGCCATCGCCGGCGCCCACGAGGGTGGCGAACTGGCGTGAGCCAGTCGGAGCGCTGGCCTGCGCTCAGCGCGCGAGCCCTGCACGGCCCGCGTGGACGCGCCGACCCAGGCGGCGGAGCGGCGCCCGACGGTCGCCTACACCATCACGCACCTGATGCGTGCTGGCGAAGTGCCCGCCGCCGACGACCCCGCGTGGGCAGACCTGGACGCGGCGCTCGCGGCCGAGGCGGCGGCGCTCGCCCTGCTTCGCCAGCTCCTTGACGCAAGCTGCGCCTCGCACGCCGAGGTGAAGTCGTAGGACGCCGGTTGCCGGGATCGAGGAGGGTCGGGCGTTGGGGCCCCATCCCGCCTCATGGCCGAGGTCGACCTGCCGGGGCTCTACTCCCTGGATCCGCGACCCACGAGGCGCGCCCGGAGCTCCTTGATGGCCTCGGCGCGCTCGAACTCAACGCGCCGCCACGTCTCGTACTCGGCGCGCCGCCGGTCGTCGTCGGGATGCCCCTGGAGGCGGGCCCAGGCCTCGGCCCGCTGCCGCGCGGCGTCGTCGGCCTCGTCAATGAGTCTCGCGAGCTCGGGGTCCATGCGCCGTCCTCCTTCGGCGCACGATCGTATCGGACCTGTGTAAACGCTGGCACCAGACACCCAGGCGACCCGCGTCCGCCGGGGGGCCGTGGTTGACCGACGCGCCGGGAGTCGCATAATGGCCTGACGCGAACGGGCGCCGCCCGGGCCGCGATGCGGCCTCGATGCAGCGCCATCGGGCCTCTGCCCCCGTCGGCGAGCGCGGTGACTGCGATCCTCGCCTCGCCCCCGCCAGAAAGGAACGAGCGCTATGCCCCCTTCCGCCATCCGCCGGCCGGACGTGGCACGCGCCGCGCTCCCGGCGGACGCACCCGCCGACCGAGACGAGCGCCGCATCCACGCCGTCGTCGACGCCCTCCGAGAGTCCGGCCAAACGCGCGCAGACGCGGAGCAGGAGGCCCGACGGGCCGTGCTGCGCACGCTCGTGGACCATGACGAGTCGGATCCCGGCGATTCGGGGGAGACGAGCTCGCGCTAAGGCCCCTCGACGGCGCGCCGCCTTGGGCGAGCAGGACAGGGATTTCACGGCAGGGGGTCAGCGGCCGAGAACGGTCGGGGTCCTCAGTGGAGCCAGCCGGATCTCCGCGACGCTGAGGTCGGTATAGGAGGGCCTATTCCAGTAGAGCCTCCGACCTCAGCGCGCGTGGCTTCGACGCATGGTCAATGTGTTGCGACGACATCGTCGCGAGCGTCTCACTGGCCCGGCTGGCGAGCCTCGCTGGGCCGTTCGGAGGCATCCGGCCTCCCAGTCCTCCGCGCCGTCGACCGGGATGAGCCGGAATCCCGAGTGGGTGCCCGCAGGCCCGACACCTGTCGGGCCTGCCACTGACGAGCAGCCGCCAGGGCCCCGCCGAGACGACGTCGGCAGTGCCGTCGACGACCCGGAAGGCCGTCTGGTCGTCGATGACGTACGCAGGACCGCCGAGGCGGGCCGCCCACCGCTCGGCCGCATCGGTGAGCGGTCAGGCCCCGGCTGTGGGCGCAGGGTCCACAGGGGCGGCGATGGGAGCACGCGGCGGACCCGGCGTGGGCGGGGCGCCTCCTGCGGGCAGGAGCACGGTCACGCGAGCCCCCGACGGCGCGAGGTTCTCGGCGAACGCCTGGCCTCCGTGCGCTTCCGCGAACGCCCGGACGATCGACAGGCCGAGGCCAGAGTTCCCGCCGGCGCGCGACGGGTCGGCGCGATAGAAGCGGTCGAACACGCGCTCGAGGCTCCCCGGCGGGAAGCCGGGTCCATCGTCGCTCACGCGAAGGGCCACCCACGTCCCGGCCATCGTCACGGGGCCGCCGACCGCCCCACTGATCGCGGGGCCGACTCCCGAGCGCGCCTCCACGAGCACGCGGCCGCCACGCGACAGGTGGCCGAGGGCGTTCGCGACGAGGTTGCCGAGCATGCGCTCGACGGCCGCGCGATCCGCCATCAGCGCGAGTCCTGGGTCGGCGGCCGCAGTCAAGGCCACCCCCGCCGCTTCGGCCTGGGGTCCGAACCGCGCCGCCGCCTCGGCCACCAGCGCGTGTGGGTCGAGCGGCTCGGGGCGGATCCCGATCCGTCCCGCCCGAAGCTCGTCGATCGAGCGAAGATCGTCGACCAGCCGCTCCATGCGCGCGGCCTCCTGGGCGATCGCGTCGCCGGCGCGTGCCACACCAGGCCCTGACGCCGTCCCGTCGCGCAGAGCCTCCGCGAAGCCGCTGACCACGGTGAGCGGGGTCCTCAGGTCGTGCCGCACGCTCGCCAGCAGGTCGCGCTCCTCGAGGCGGACGCGCTCGAGCTCCGCCGTCGTGGCGTTGAAGCGGTCCGTCAGCTCCCGCACTTCGCGCGGGCCCTCGGGCGGGACGGGTGCAGGCGAGACCGCGGGCAGGGCGGCCGTCGCGTCGGCAAGGCGGCGCAGTGGCTTGGTGATCGAGCGCGACAGCGCCCACGCGGTCGGGATCGCCACCCCGGCGGTGATCAGCAGCACGATCGGCATCACGCGCAGCAGGTCGCGCAGCGCCTCGGCCCCGGACGTGTCGGGCAGCGTCAGCAGGATCGCCGCCGGCCCGACGAGCGCGCCCTGCGCCCTGACCAGGGTGAGGGAGGCGAGGATCCGGGTGCCGTCCACGGCCGACAGCTCGCCGTCCTTGGTCTCGCCCGGCGTGAGGCTCGGGTCGATCGCGACCGACGACACGTCGACCGCCTGCGGCGACGGCCGGATGGGCACGACACGGCCGTTGATCAGCTCGTAGACGCCGATCTCGGCGCGCAGCCCCGGTGCCGTGACCGAGAGCTCGTGCTGGAGGTCCGCGACGGTCCCGGTCTGACGGACCCGGGCCGCCACGGGCTGCGCGATGTCGCCCAGCGTCGCGAGCGCCGCCTGGTGGTGCAGGCTGCGGAGGCTCACGAACAGCCCGCCGCCGACCGCGAGCACCGCCACGAGGCCCACGGCGACGAACGCGGCCGCGATCCGCGACGCGACGCGGTCAGGCATCTCGCAATCCCGGCGGGTCAGGCATCGGCGACGAGCCGGTAGCCGACGCCCCGAACTGACTCGATCGTCGGGCCGTCGGCGCCGATCTTCTTGCGCAGCTCGGACACGTGGACGTCCACCGTGCGCGTCTCGCCCGGGAAGTCCGTGCCCCACACATCCTCGAGCAGCGCCTCGCGGGTCAGCACGACACCCGGTTCGCGAGCCAGCGCGGCCAGCAGGTCGAACTCCCGCGAGCGCAGGTCGAGCGGCCTGCCGCCCAGCGTGGCCTCCCGGCGCCGCGGGTCGAGTCGCAGCGAGCCGGCCTCCACGGGGCGGCCCGCCCGCAGTGCCCCGTCGGAGCGGCGCAGGATCGCCTTGACGCGCGCCACCAGCGAGCGCGGGTTGAACGGCTTGGTCACGTAGTCGTCGGCGCCGAGCTCAAGGCCCACGATGGCATCCACGTCGTCGGCACGCGCGGTCAGCATCAGGACGGGCGTGTCGGCCACCCGTCGGATCGCGCGGCACACCTCGAACCCGTCGATGCCCGGCAGCATCAGGTCCAGGACGACGAGGTCCGGTCGCGCCGTCCGGTGCAGCTCGACCGCGCTCGGCCCGTCGGCGGCGGCGATGGTCGCGAAGCCCGCCCCCTCGAGGTACATGCGGACGAGGTCCACGATGTTGGGGTTGTCGTCCACGACCAGGATGGTCTTCATCGCTCGTTCAGTCTACGCGCGGGAGGCCCGCCGGCTCGACCGGCGGGCCTCCCGTGACGGTGCGGCTGTCGGCCGTGCGATGCTGTTACTTGAGCGCCTTCACCGCCGCTCGGGCCTCGGCGGCTGCTGCCCTCAGGTCGTTGCGGGCCGTCGTGATCGCTCCGCGGTCGGCGTTGAGCACCGGCGTCGCGGTTCCGGCGTTCCACTGCGACGGCGTCAGCGTCAGCACGAGCGCAGCCTGGCCGTTGACCTGCGCCTGCGCTGCGGAGATGGCCGCCTGCATGGCCGCCAGTCTCGCGGCCGCCGCCGACTCGTTCTTGCCCGCGTTCTCGCCTGCCGTGATGGCCGCCTGGATCTCGCCCGCGGCCGATGTCAGCCGCGTCGCGGCCGCGCCGACGAGGTCGTCGCCCCGCACGAGGTTGACCTGGCGAGCCACGAGGGCGTGGACGCGGTACTCCGTGAAGATCGAGGTGATGTCGGTCCGGAGCGACGCCACCGTCGAATCGGCGTCGATCTTGGTCTTCAGCGTCCCGAGGCCGCTCTTGGAGCCCGTCAGGATCGTGGTCAGTGCCGAGCGGTCCGCAGATGTCAGCGCCCCGGTGTTGTCGACCGTGGCCTGGAGGTTGCCGAGCGTGGTGAGGCGACGGTCGATCTCGCAGTCGCCAACGGCGCGCAGCGTGGACACCGACGGGTTGAGCTTGGCCGCGAGGTGCTGGGCGAGGCACGCGAAGGCGGGGCCGGCCGCTGTGCTCGGCGCGCCGGCCGTCGACGCCGCCATCACCGGGACCGCCGCCACGGCCATGACCGTGACGAGCCCCGCCACGCCCACGACGAGCCGCTTCCGGGTGAGGTTTCGCATGAGGTTCACTTGGCGCTCCCTTCTGAGGTCTGGGCGCTCGCGTCGCTCGAGAGCGCCTCATCGATGGCCTGGATGTCCTCAGCCACGACCGTGAGGTCTGGCAGGGCGAGGGTCGGCGTCGGGGCCGGCTGCGATGGACTGGAAGGCGACGGATGCGTGGCCGATGTCGACGGGGCCGGCGGAACCGACGATGCGGCCCTGGACGCGGGCGACAACCCGGCCGAAGACGCCGGCGAAGTGGAGCCGCCTGCCGGGCTGGCCTGCGTCGCCTGTCCTGGCGCCACCGCCGTCCCGGCTTGAGTCCCTGCGCCGCACGCCGCCAGACTGGCGGCAATCGCAGTCGCGGCAGCGAAGCGTGCCAGGTTCGGGAGGTGGTGGCTCATTCGGCTGCTGCCTCGAATCCTTCGCGGTGCCGTTTCTCGGCGCCCACCGGCATCCTCGCCTGGTCAGATGCGCGCAACCACCGTCCCGGCACCGCGGTTCGTAAGCGGCGCGTAAGACGACGGCGCCTGCGCGCGCGACCGGCGCTATCGGGTCGTCCGCCCCGACACGGGCGAGGTCCGCTGGCTGCACGGCCTCGGGGCACTGGAGCGTGCCGCCTCCGGCCAGCCCCGTCGGATGCTCGGCACGATCGCCGACTTCACCGAGCAGGTCGCCGCCGACGCGGAGGACCTCGAGCACGTGGCCGGAGCCCTGCCGGCGGTCAGCGAGTTCGCCGCGACGGCGTCGGCGCTGCTGAGCGAGCAGCTCGAGGACGGGCGCCGGCTCTCGCAGCGCCACCGAGCACGAGACCGTCCACGACCATGGCGCGCTGCGCGCCGTCATCGAGCGCGACTGGCCCGGCGCAGCTCAGTTGGTGGCGGGCACGACCACGACCGACGACACTGCCGCGAGCCCGAGCAGCACGGTGACGGCGGCCGCCAGCACCAGCCTCACGGGGCGCGGTCCGCGGCGCCAGCCGGGCCGGCCCGTCATCCCGGCCACGGCTCGAGGTTCCCGACCCCGATGAGGCGGAGCCGGCCGCCCGCAGTGCGGGGACCGTCGGGATCCGTCAGGGACACCAGCGCCGAGCCGGCAAGGGCGCCCTCGTCGGTCTCGAGTGCGACGGGGAGGACCTCCGCCCCGCCCGCTCGCTCGAGGATCGCGGGCCCGCTCCCGCGAATCCAGCCCGACGCCTCCCAGGCGAAATTGCCCCCGGAGTCGGTTCGTGCGGCGAGGGTGCACGCATCCAGCTGCACGGGCAGCCCGTCGATGCGGGCGGCGATGACGTCGAGGGCGCGGACGCGCATGCCAGTTGCTCCTTGTCGCCTACGGCGGCCGAATGCCAGGTGACGGCCGGACGCTAGGGGGCGAACGGCCGCCGGTCGATACCCCGGACGGGGTGGTACGGGCGTCATGGGACCGGCCGCGGACGCGGCGTCGGCCGACGCTCGCCCCGTGAGGGACAGGGCGGGTCAGGATGGCTTCGTTGCGCCCGGCCCGGCCGCCTGCTCCGCGATCAGCTCGCGGCGCAGGACCTTGCCCACGAAGGATCGCGGCAGGCTGGCCCGGATCTCGATCGCGGCAGGCCGCTTGTAGGACGCGAGGTTCGCGGCGCAGAACTCCTTGAGTTCGGCCTCTGTGGCGGTGGCGCCGGCCTTGAGGACGACGAACGCCTTGGGCACCTGGCCCTTCTGCTGGCTCGGGATCCCGATCACGACCGTGTCGTCCACCGCGGGGTGCAGCATCAGCACCTCCTCGACCTCGCGCGGGTAGACGTTGGCGCCCGACACGATGATCAGGTCCTTGATCCGCCCGACGATCGCGAAGTACCCGTCGGCGTCCATCGTGGCGAGATCGCCAGTGTGGAGCCAGCCCTCGCGCAGGATCCGCTCGGTCTCGCCCGGCCGCTCGTAGTAGCCGGACATCACCTGCGGCCCGCGGACCCACAGCTCGCCGACCTGGCCGGCCTCGTGGACGCGGTCCCCGGTGGCGAGCTCGACCAGGCACGCGTCCGTCCCGGGCAGGGGCAGCCCGATCGTGCCGTGCCGGCCGCCCCCGCGGACGGGATTGACGTGGGTGACCGGGCTCGCCTCCGTCAGCCCGTACCCTTCGCACAGGCGACCCCCCGTGAGCGCCTCGAACTTCTCCTGGACGGGGCCCGGCAGCGGCGCGGCGCCGCTGATGCAAGCCTCGATCGAGCGCAGGTCGTGGCGGCCGAGGTCGGGCTGGGCCAGGAGCGCGGCGTAGAACGACGGGATGCCCGGGAAGTAGCGCGGGTGGTAACGGTCGATGGCCTTGAGCGTCATCTCCGGGTCGGGCTTGGGCAGGAGCACCTGCGTCGCGCCGATCACGAGGGCGAAGTTCATCGCCACGGTCAGCCCGTAGATGTGGAAGAAGGGGAGCGTGCAGAGCACCGCGCTCGCCTCCCCGTGCTCACCGGCCATGACGGCCTGGCACTGGACCGCGTTCGCGACCAGGTTCCGGTGGGTCAGCACGGCTTCCTTGGGCAGGCCCGTGGTGCCGCCCGTGCCCTGGAACACGGCCGGGTCGGCCGGGCGGGCCGGCGAGTCGACGCGGGCGGTCGTGGCGGGCGAGGACGCCGCCCTCACGAGGCGGAACAGGTTCGGCGTCTCGGGCGTGTGCGGGACGGGGTGCCAGCGGCCCTCGCGCCGCGCCTTGAGCGGGTACAGCCAGCGGATCGGGGCGGGCATCGAATCCTGGAGGCCCGTGGCGACGATGCCCGACAGGCCCGTCGGCGTCCTGAGGACCTCGCCCAGCGCCTCGCGGGCGGCCCTGACGCGCGGGGCGAGGACGTCCATCACGACCGACAGGCGCGGCCGGGTCTGGCCCAGCAGGCCCTCGAGTTCGCGCTCGACGAGCAGCGGGCTCATCGGCGCGGCGATGCACCCTGCCCGGAGGGTGCCGAGGAAGGCCACCACGAACGCCGGGCAGGTGGGCAGGTGGAGGCTCACGCAGTCTCCCGGTCCGAGCCCGTGGCGCTGCAGGAACCCCGCGAACAGGTCGACCTGCCGGTCGAGCTCGGCGAACGAGGTCTCCCTGCCGAAGAAGGCGAGCGCCGCGCGGGTCGGGAACTCGGCGGCCGAATGCCGCAGCAGGGCATCGACCGTGACCTCCGGGATCTCCACCTCGGCGGGCACGCCCGGGTCGTACTGCGCCAGCCAGGTCCGCTCGGGAGCCGGCAGCGGACTGCCCAGGCCCCCCGATGCCTCGTTCGGCATGTGCACTGCGTCCATCTGCCGCCTCCGTTGAGCTTGCCGCTCGACCTCGTCTCCGTCTACGCGGGATACCCGCCCGCCGCGAGCACGGCCGCCGCGACGCCGCGGGCCAGCGGGACGCGGTCCACCGGCTCGCTCCGGAGGAGGCGCCGCACGCCCGCCTGCAGGACGCGGGCGTCGTCGCCGGTGGCCACGCTGGCGGCCAGAGTCCGCGCCGTGAGCTCGGCCTGCCCGATCCGGTCGGTGACGGCGAGCCGGGCGAGGTCGCGGTGGACGCTCGCTCGGTCCCCCGCCTCGGCGGCGGCCTGCTCGGCGCGGAGGATGGTCGATTCCAGCGCCAGCACGCCGATCGAGAGGTCCGCGATCCCGGCCAGGATCTCCTGCTCCTCCTCGAGCGCCGTGCCGAACCGCCCGACAGCGGCGCCGGCCAGCAGCAGCGTGGCCTGGCGGAGCCCGTCCACCAGCCGTGTCTCGGCGGCCAGCGCCCGGTCGCCGGTGTCCCCGGCGTCGCCGGACGGGCCTGCCAGCAGGGCATCCTGTGCGCGCCGCGCCGGGCCCAGCAGGTCGAGGCGACCGGTCACCGCGCGCTTGAGGAGCGTCCCGGGGATGAGCAGCCGGTTGATCTCGTTGGTGCCCTCCCAGATGCGGTTGATCCGGGCGTCGCGGTAGGCGCGAGCCGCCGGGTAGTCCTCGATGTAGCCGTACCCGCCGTGCACCTGGACAAGCTCGTCCACGACGGCGTCGAGCTCTTCGGAGGCCAGGATCTTGGCGATCGAGCACTCGACCGCCAGCTCCTCCAGGGCGCTCCTGACCGCGTCCGGACCAGCCGATCCGGCCGCGCCCAGGCGGGCGTCGATCAGGCCGGCGATCCGGTAGACGGCCGAATCGACGACGTACGTCCGCGCCGCCATCACGGCCAGCTTGTCGCCGATCAGCGGGAAGCCGGCGATCGCCCGCCCGAACGCCCTGCGCTCGCTCGCATAGGCGACCGCTGTCGCCAGCGCGGGCTTCATCGCCCCGAGCGCCGCGGCAGCGAGCTTGAAGCGCCCGACGTTGAGGACGTTGAAGGCGACCCGGTGGCCCTTCCCGATCTCGCCCAGCAGGTTGGCGGCCGGCACGCGAGCGTTCTCGAAGGTGAGCGGGCAGGTGGAGGTGCCGTGGATGCCGAGCTTGTTCTCCTCGGGGCCGATGGTGAGGCCGGGCGTGTCGCGCTCGACGAGGAAGGCCGTGAACAGCTCGCCGTCGACCTTGGCGTAGACGGTGAACAGGTCGGCGAACCCGGCATTGGTGATGAACTGCTTGCTGCCGTCGAGGCGCCACGAGCCGTCCTCCGCGCGGGTCGCCCGCGTGCGGATCGCCTGCGCGTCCGAGCCGGTGCCAGGCTCCGTGAGCGCGTAGGCAGCAACCGTGGTGCCCGCCGCGAGCCCCGGCAGGTAGCGCCGGCGCTGCTCGTCGGTGCCGAAGAACACGAGGGGCAGGGTCCCGATCCCGGTGTGGGCGCTGAACGTGACCGCGAACGAGCCCGCCGCCGCGACCGCCTCCGTGACCACCACGCTCGTCGTCGTGTCGAGCCCGACGCCGCCGAAGGCCTCCGGCACGTCGATCCCGACGAAGCCGTCGCGGCCGAGGATCGCGAGCAGGTCTCGGTGGGCCTGGTAGTCCCGAGCCTCCACGGCATCTCGGCGCGGGCCGACCTCGCGCTCCACGAACGCGGCCACGGCCTCGCGGATCGCGGTCTGCTCGGACGTCAGGCGCTCCGGCGTGGCGATCTCGCCCACCGCGGCCGGCTCGACCAGGAAGGTGCCGCCGGGCCCCCCGGGCGCTTGTCGGGGGGTGCGCACGCCCGCGCTCCCGTCGCGAGTGTCGGCTGCCATCAGCGTGCCTCCTTCGTCGGCCCGGCCTCGCCAGGCGCCTGCCCGTCGCGGACCGGCTGGCGCCCGCCCAGCCACTCGATGACGCCGGCCGCGCCCTGCCCGCCCCCGACGCACATCGTCACGAGGCCGTACCGCGCGTCGCGGCGGGCGAGCTCGGAGAGCACCTGGACGGACAGCTTGGCGCCGGTCGCGCCGAGCGGATGGCCCAGCGCGATCGCGCCGCCGTTGGGGTTCGTGCGCTCCTCGCCCAGTCCGAGCTTGCGGACGATCGCGACGACCTGCGCCGCGAACGCCTCGTTGAGCTCGATGACCGACAGGTCGTCGAGCGTGATGCCGGCCTGGGCGAGCGCCTTCGGGATGGCCTCCACCGGCCCGATGCCCATGATCTCGGGGTCCACGCCGACGGTCGCGTAGCTGACGAGGCGTCCGAGCGGTGTCAGGCCCAGCTGGGCGGCCCGTGCCCCGCTCATGACCACGAGCGCGGCCGCCCCGTCGCTCGTCTGGGAGCTGTTTCCGGCCGTCACGCTGCCGCCGGCGCGGAAGGCCGGCGCGAGGGCGGCCAGGCGCTCGGCGCTTGTGTCCGCCCGGATTCCCTCGTCGGTCTCGAACGCGCGCTCGCCGACCGTGGGACGACCGTCGGCGACCACCGTGCTCCTGGCACGGACGGGCACGATCTCGTCGCGGAAGCGCCCGGCGGCCTGGGCCGCGGCGGCGCGCTGGTGGCTGCGCAGCGCCCAGGCGTCCTGGGCGTCGCGCTCCACACCGAAGCGCTGGGCCACCTCCTCCGCGGTCAGGCCCATGGTGAGGAACGCGCCCGGCCACTCGCCGGCGAGGCCGGGGTCGGGGTCGAAGTGCCAGCCGGTCATGGGCACGAAGCTCATCGACTCCATGCCCGCGGCGATGACGACGTCCGACGTCCCGAAGGCGACCGCCTGGGTGGCGAGCGCCAGCGCCTGGAGGCCCGAGGCGCAGAAGCGGTTGACGGTCATGGCCGACGTGGTCTGCGGCAGGCCGGCCGCGAGGCCGACGTAGCGGGCGACGTTGAGGCCCTGGGCACCCTCGGGCATGGCGCAGCCGAGGATGAGGTCCCCCACCTCCGCCGGGTGGAGCCCGGGGGTGCGGGCCATCGCCTCGCGCACGGCAGCGACCGCCAGTGTCTCCGGCGGCGTCTCGCGGAGGGCGCCCCGCGGGGCCTTCCCGACCGCCGTCCTGGCGGCGCCGACGATGACGGCATCCTGCATGGTCTTCTCGCCTCGCCTAGTTCCGGAGCGGCTTGCCGGTCTTGAGGGTGTGCCGGATTCGGGCGCGCGTCAGCGGCTCGCCGAGCAGCCGCAGGAACGCCTCGCGCTCGAGATCGAGCAGGTGGGCCGGCGCCACGAGGGTGCCCTCGGCGACGTCGCCCCCGCTCATCACGCGGGTCAGCGCCAGCACGATCTTGCGGTCGTGCTCGCTCAACCGCCCCGCCCGCAGCTCGTTGTAGGTCAGGGTTTCCGCCGCCGCGATCCCGCGCCGGCCCACCACCCGGATCGGCGCGTCGGCCGGCGGTCGGTAACCGCCCTCCGCCAGGTGCCTGGCCGTCGCGACGGCGTCGGCCCACTGGCGGTCGGGGTTCGCGGTGAGCGGATCGCAGGGCTGCAGCAGGCCGAGTTCGACGGCCTCCGCGGCCGAGGTCGCGACCCGCGCGAAGGCGATCGTCTGGAGGGCGGCGCTGAAGAACGCGAACCGGTCGGCGTCGACGCCGTTGGGCACCGCCTCCGCGGCCCGGCGCGCCATCATGGTCGAGCCGCCGCCGGCCGGGATCAGCCCGACGCCGGTCTCG
>JAJYMP010000020.1 GCA_021786915.1 Chloroflexota bacterium | reverse complement strand
TGCCCCTGGTGTCCGCTGCGCGTGCCACGCCCGCGGCTCCGTCGGGGTGCAGGAGGCGGACCAGCCCGCACGGCGCGAGCAGGACGGGCAGCTCGATGGACCTCCCGAGCACGGAGGTCGCGAGCCTGGGCTCGGTCATGCCGCTCGCCATCTTCGGTCGGAACTCGACGGCGGTGAAGGCCTCTTCGTTGCGCCGCATCGTCACCTCGTCGTCGGCTGCCCCGTCCACATAGTCGAAGACCACCGTGGGAAGGCGTCTTCGAGCGGCGCGACGCGCGTCGGCGACGCTGTGCAGCCTCTGCGCGGCGCGGGCGTCTGCGCGAGCGATGAGCTCGGAAAGGGCGGTCAACGCCCGGCCTCGCTGCGGTGGACGGTGACCGCCCCAGACTGATCTCGGGCCAGCACGACGAGAGAGTCGATGTTCACGTGGGCCGGCCGCGTGACGATGAACCCGATGCACTCGGCGACGTCTCCGGCGCTCAGCGGGGTCATGCCCCGGTAGACGGCCTTCGCACGGTCCTCGTCGCCGCGGAATCGCACCTTGGAGAACTCCGTCTCCACCATGCCGGGATGGACCTCGGACACCCGGATCGGCCGGCCGAGCAACTCGATGCGCAGCACACGCGACACGGCGTGCTCTGCGAACTTCGCCGCGTTGTACCCTGCGCCGCCCGCGTACGGTTCGAACGCGGCGATCGAGCCCACCGTCACGACGTGCCCGTCTCCGCTCGCCTCGAGGAGCGCGAGGAGGCGCTTGGTCATTCGGAGCGTGCCGAGCACGTTGACCTCGTACATGGCCCGCCAGTCCTCTTCGTCCGCGTCCTCGATCCGGTCCAGCCCGAATGCGCCGCCGGCGTCGTTGACGAGCACCCTGCACTCGCCGATCTCCGAGCAGAACCGGTCGACCGACCCAGGGTCCGTCACGTCCAGCACAGCCCAGCGCGCACCGATCTCGCCGGCAAGCGAGCGGAGACGGTCCTCGCGGCGAGCCCCGACCACCACGTCGAAGCCGAGACTGGCGAGATGGCGCGCGGTCGCCTCACCGATGCCGCTGGACGCGCCCGTCACCACCGCCACACCGGTCTTCACGGACGGCACCCTACGCGATCTGGCAAGCGGGTAGGTCTCAAAGAGCTGCGAGGATGCTCGCAGGAACCCTCGGGGAGCTTCCGGGACGTGCCAGCGTCAGTTGCGGCAGGGGTCGTACCAGGGCTGCTCCCCGTCGGCGTCGTAGAGCGCGATCGCAAGCAGGTCCTGGTCCCTGGGCGAAGCCTGGTAGGGCGCCACGCCGATGAGTGTCGGGATCCCCGCGAGCCGCGCGGCTTCGTTCCACGTCGGCTGCGAGAACTGGAACGCCCCCATGTACTGTCCTGTCGGCGAGATCGCCTGGTAGTTCCCGCCAGACTCCGCTTGCACCACACAACGAAGGAAGGAGTTCAGCTGCGGCATCGCACCTGTCGTCGCCGGCGACGCCGGTGACGCCGACGCCGGCACCCCGGGGGCGGAGCCCGGCGTGCCGGGCTGAGGAACCTGCGCGACGGCACCAGCCGCGGCGGCACGGGCGGCCGCGGCCTGCTGGGCCTGCTGCTGGGCGATGGCCGTTGCGAGAGTCCCGGAAACGCTCGCGCGCTGCTGGGCAAGCTGCTGCTCGGTCGACTGCGCCGCGGCGAGCGCCGCGTCGGCATGTTGCAGCTGCTGCTGCGCTGTCGTCGCCAGCTGCGACTGGACCGCCTCTTGCGCGTGCAGCGTACGGCGGTCACTCTGCAGCGTGGCGACCGCAGACTCGAGGTTCCCGCTCATCACTTCCGCGTACACCGTCGTCGCGCCGTTCGACGGAGCGGCCGAGAAGAGGGAGCTCGTTCCTTCCGCCAGCGTGCCACCTTGGACGTAGGCCTTGACAGCGGCGTCGCGAAGGTCTGACAGATCGGTCGCGATGCGCCGGCGCGCGATGTCGAGCTGCACCTGCAATCGCTGGAGCTCCAGGTCGTCGGCGGCGACGTTCGCCATGTCGGCGGCGCGCTCCTGCTCGAAGCCGTTGATCTGCAGCTGCTCGCGCAGCATCTCCTGACTGAGCGCGGCGGCCTGCTGCTGCAAGCTCGCCACAGGGTCGGCCCCCGCGGGCGCGCCAGGAGCGCACAGCGCTGCGCCGAGCAGCGCCGCCATCCCGAGGCTGCAGACGGCGGGCGCCGCGGCCCTGGCCGCCGGCACCACACCTCGTCGCGCCCTGTCCGAGCTGGACGCGATGGAACGCCTGAGGACGATCACGGGATTTTCGTTCTATCGAGAGGATGCTCCATCGTCAAGCGAAACGACGGCGTGCGAAGGGGTCCGACACGATCGCGTTGTGCGGAGACGCCTTCTGACCTTCGCTTCGTCATGTGATCGCAACCCGACTGACAGCTAAGTGGCAATTTGCCCCCGCCTGCCAGCGCCCCTCATTCGCGCCGCCCCGAGGCCACGTCGATCGCCGCCCGGCGGCAGACTGTGAACATGCCTCGGCACCGTGCGCACCGTCCGCTCGCGCTCGACGCGTCGCACTGGCGCGACGACGGCCGCCCGAAGGTGCGCTACTCCAGCCGCGCCGACGCGCTCGTCGCCGCGGACGAGCGCTCGCGCGAGTCCGGTACCGCGCTCGGCGTGTACGAGTGTGGCTTCTGCGGCGGGTGGCACATGGGGAAACGGGCAGGGCGCAGCGGGCTCGTCGAGCCCTGACGCCGCGTCACGCCGACCCGGCCCTCCCCGCAGGATCTTCCTCTCCCGCCTCGTCATCGCTCGCGCAAGAGGGGCCGGTGCCCACCCGCGCCACGGCCGCTGTCGGGTCCGCGCGCTCGGCACTGCTCGGCTCGGCGTAGACGTACTTGCCCCCGCGCAGCCACGACGCGCCGGCCGCAACGAGGCATGCGGCGATGGCGAAGCCGAAGGCCTCGTGCAGCCCACTTTGGAAGGGTCCGGTGATCAAGTGAGGGAAGAACGATCTGCTCGTGAGCGCGCGAGCGCTCCCCGCCGCGAGATGCCCCAGGACGGACGCGCCCAGCAGATGCTTGATCGGGCTGTAGCCGAGGAACGCCGCGAAGAGCACCGACACGGGGGGCAGTCTCGACACCTTCGTTGCCGCGGCAAGCGGCACGCCGTGCGCGGCGAGCCCATGGGCCAAGGCTTCGGGCAACCCCGAGGACAGGCCGACGATCATGAGCGTGAAGAAGATGCCGATCGACAGCACCTGTGCCGAGTTCTGGAAGGTC
>JAJYMP010000626.1 GCA_021786915.1 Chloroflexota bacterium | reverse complement strand
CCACCCCCCGCCCCAGGCGCCTCCGGGCCCCGCCGAACCAGCCAGCGCTTGAGCGGCCCTCTGCCAGGCCCTCTCGGGCGGTTCCGCCGCGTCATCGCCGCGGGCCGCCGCCACAAGGTCATCGTCCGCCTCGACCGTCTCGATGCGGGCGCGGCCGTCCACCACGACCGGCAGCCGAACCAGGCGGCGCAGGAACGCGAGGTTGGTGGCGAGGCCGAGCACCTCGGTCGCGTCGAGCGCGTCGCCGAGCCGGGCGAGCGCCTGCGCCCGGTCAGCGCCCACGACGATGAGCTTCGCCAGCAGCGGGTCGAACCGCCCGCCCACGTCGTCCCCTTCGGCGACACCGGCGTCCACCCGCACGCCGGCCTCGGCGACCGGGCCGAATGCCGTGGCCCCCGCCGGCCAGCGGATGCCCGCGACGCGGCCGGCGGACGGCAGGAAGTCGCGTGTCGGATCCTCGGCGTTGAGGCGCACCTCGACTGCGTGCCCCCCGACCGCCAGCCGTGCCTCGATGGACGGCTGGTCAAGCCCGAGGTCCCCGAGCCGCGCCCCGTCCGCGATCCCGAGCTGGTCCGCCACGAGGTCCCGGCCGAGCACGAGCTCCGTGACCGGGTGCTCCACCTGGAGCCGGGCGTTCATCTCCAGGAACACGAACGATCCGTCGCCGCCCACGAGGAACTCGCAGGTGCCGGCGTTCGCGTAGCCGACCGCGGTCGCCAGGCGGACGGCGGCGGCCCACAGCGTCGCCCGGAGGTCCTGCGGCAGGCCCGGCGCGGGCGCCTCCTCGAGCAGCTTCTGGTGCCGCCGCTGGAGCGAGCAGTCGCGGTCGCCCAGGTGGACGAGCGTGCCGTGGAGGTCACCCAGGACCTGCACCTCGACGTGACGGGCGTCGCGGACGTAGCGCTCGAGGAGCAGGCGCTCGTCGCCGAAGGCCCGGCCCGCCTCGCGCCGGGCAGTGGCGAGGGCGGCGGCAAACTCCGCCTCGGACGCGACCACGCGGATCCCTTTGCCGCCCCCGCCGGCCACGGGCTTCACCAGCACGGGGTAGCCGATGCGGGCCGCGGATGCGGCAAGCGGCGCGTCCGACTGGTCGGCCGGCTCCTCGCCCGCCGCCACGGGCACGTCCACGCTTCGGGCGATGGCCCGCGCCGCGGCCTTGTCGCCGAGCGAGCGGATGGCCTCGGGTGACGGGCCCACCCACGTCAGTCCGGCGCCGATCACGGCCAACGCGAGGTCGGGGCTCTCGGCGAGGAACCCGTACCCCGGGTGCACGGCGTCGGCGAGGGACCGCTGAGCCGCCGCGACGACCGACGCGGCGTCAAGCAGGTCGACCGCGCCCGGCCCGTCGGTCGCCGGCAGGACGGGCTCGACGCCGAGGCGCAGCGCGCTCGTGGCGATCCTGCGCGCGATCTCGCCGCGGTTCGCGATGAACAGGCGCCTCACGCGCGGTCCTCGGGCCGGTCGCAGGCGGGCGCCCGTGTCACTCGGAGGCGTCCGGCGGGGCCCACGACGGACGCCGGCGCCCCTCGAACGCGGCCAGGCCCTCAGCAGCCTCGGCCGAGGCGCGGCGCGAGGCCAGCACCTCGGCGGTCCGCATGCCCAGGCGGAGCATCGCCTCCTGCCCGCCGGCCGCCGCGGCCGCCACCTCGCGCGCGAGCGCCTTCGCCGCCCGGACGGCCTCGGGGCCTCCCGCCAGGATGTCGCCGACGACGCGGCCCACCTCCGCGTCGAGCGCCGCCTCCCCGTCCGCCACGTGGTGCACGAGCCCGACCCGCCGCGCCTCGGCCGCGTCGACCCGCTCCCCGGTGGCGAACAGCGCGCGCGTGGCCCCCACGCCGATCCGCCGCACCACGAACGGCGCGATCGTCGCGCCGACCAGCCCCAGGCGCACCTCGGGGAAGCCGAACCGCGCGCCCGCCTCGGCCACCACGATGTCGCCGACCGCGCACAGCCCGGCGCCCCCGCCCAGCGCCGCGCCCTGCACCCGCACGACGACCGGCACCGGGCAGGCGTCGATCGCGGCAAGCGTGTCCGCAAGGCCCAGCGCGTCCTCGACGTTGTCCTCGTTCGAGAGGGCCAGCGCGGCCCGCATCCAGGCGATGTCCGCGCCGGCGCAGAATGCACGCCCGTCGCCTGCGAGGACGGCCGCGCGCAGCGTGGCCGGCGCCTCGTCGGCAAGCGACCAGAACGCCTCGCCCAAGGCGGCGATGGTCGCGGCGTCGAGCGCGTTGCGCCGCTCCGGCCGCGCCAGCACGACGCGGGCGACGACGCCGTCCGGCCCGGTCCGCTCGATGCGGAGGGGCGCGGGCGCCGGTGAGGAGGACGATCCCGTCGCGGGGCCGCTCACATCCGGAACACCCCGAACCGGGTCTCGGGAATGGGCGCCTCGAGCGCGGCCTCGATCCCCAGCGCGAGCACGCGCCGCGTGTCGAGCGGGTCGATGATCCCGTCGTCCCACAGCCGGGCCGTCGCGTAGTAGGGGTTGCCCTCCGCCTCGTAGCGCTTGAGGATCGGCGCCTCGAACGCGTCCCGCTCCGCGTCGGTCGCCCACGCGCCGCCCGGCAGCGAGGCGCCGCGCACCGTGGACAGCACCCGCGCCGCCTGCCGCCCGCCCATCACCGAGATCCTCGAGTTCGGCCAGGTCCAGAGGAACCGCGGCCCGTACGCGCGGCCGGCCATCGCGTAGTTGCCCGCCCCGAACGACCCGCCGATCAACACCGTGAGCTTCGGCACCTCGGCGCTGGCCACGGCCGTGACCAGCTTCGCGCCGTCCTTGGCGATCCCGCCCGCCTCCGCCTCGCGGCCGACCATGAACCCGGCGATGTTCTGGAGGAACACCAGGGGCACGCGCCGCTGGGCGGCGAGCTCGATGAAGTGGGCGCCCTTGAGCGCGGACGACGAGAACAGGATCCCGTTGTTGGCGAGGATCGCGACCGGCCAGCCGTCGAGGTGCGCGAACCCGCAGACGAGCGTCTCGCCGAACTCGGGCTTGAACTCGTGGAGCTCGGAGCCGTCGACGAGGCGGGCGATGACCTCGCGGACGTCGACCGAGCGGCGGGCAGCGGCCGAGACGCACGCGTAGAGCGAGGCGGCCGAGCCGTCGGCCCCGAGCGCGTCGACTGCCGGCGGGCGCGGGGCGAGCCGCTCCCAGGGCAGCGCGACCGGGCGGCGGCCCAGATGCCGGACGATGGACCGGGCGATGGCCAGCGCGTGCCCGTCGTCGAGCGCCTCGTGGTCAGCGACGCCGCTGACCCTCGTGTGCACCGCGGAGCCGCCCAGGTCCTCGGCGCTGACCACCTCGCCGGTCGCCGCCTGCACCAGCGGCGGCCCGCCGAGGAAGATCGTCCCCGTCCCGCGGACGATCACGGTCTCGTCGCTCATCGCCGGGATGTACGCGCCGCCCGCGGTGCAGGAGCCCATCACCAGCGCCACCTGCGGGATGCCCGCGGCCGACATCCGCGCCTGGTTGTAGAAGATCCGCCCGAAGTGGTCCCGGTCGGGGAACACCTCGGCCTGGAGCGGCAGGTAGGCGCCCCCCGAGTCCACGAGGTACAGGCACGGCAGCCGGTTCTCGAGCGCGACCTCCTGCGCCCGCAGGTGCTTCTTGACGGTCTCGGGCAGGTAGCTGCCGCCCTTCACGGTGGCGTCGTTGGCGACGATGACGCACAGCCGGCCCTCGACGGGGCCGATGCCCGTCACGATCCCCGCCCCCGGCGCCGCGTCGTCGTGCATCCCGCCGGCGGCGAGCGGCGACAGCTCGAGGAACGCCGCCCCCGGGTCCAGCACGCGCTCGATCCGCTCCCGGACCGGGAGCTTGCCCCGCGCACGGTGGCGCGAGATGGCCTCGTCATCGCCCGCCGCTCCCCGCCCGGCCACCGCTGCCGTCCGGGTCCGGAGCTCCTCCACGAGCCCGCGCATCGACCTCTCGTTCGCGCGCGCCTCGTCCGAGGCGGGGTCGAGCCGCGACTCGAGCACGCCCACCTACGACACCCGGAGGTCGAGGACCTGCCGCGCGATCACGAGCCGCTGGATGTCGCTGGTGCCCTCGCCGATCTCGGTCAGCTTCGCGTCCCGCAGGAAGCGTCCGACCGGATAGTCGTCGACGTAGCCGTAGCCGCCGTGGCTCAGCAGCGCGGCGTTGGTCGCCCGCGACGCCACCTCCGAGGCGAACAGCTTCGCCTGCGCTGCCGCGAGCCCGAACTCGCGCCCCTGGTCGCGGAGCCAGGCTGCCCGGTAGACGAGGGAGCGCGCGGCCTCGATCTCGGTCGCCATGTCGGCGATCCGGAACGCCACGGCCTCGAAGCTGCCGATGGGTCGGCCGAACTGCTTGCGCTCGCGGACGTAGGGGATCGCGGCGTCGAGCGCGGCCTGCGCGAGGCCCAGGGCCAGCGCGCCGATCGAGATGCGCCCGCCGTCGAGGATGCGCAGGAAGAGCCGGAAGCCGCCCGCGGGGTCGCCCAGGACGTTGCCCTCGGGGACGCGCACCCCGTCGAAGTGGAGTTCGCCCGTGGCCGAGGCGTGGAGGCCCAGCTTGTCCTCGAGCCGGCCGACGGAGAAGCCCGGCGTGTCGGCCGGGACGATGAACGCCCCGACCTGCGCTCGCCCGTCGGTCGAGGTCCCGGTCCGCGCAGCCACGACGTACGTGCCGGCCCGGCCGGCGTTGGTGATGAACCGCTTGGCGCCGTCGATGACCCAGCCGTCGCCGTCACGGCGCGCCGTCGTCCTCGTCCCGCCGGCGTCCGATCCCGCGCCCGGCTCCGTCAGCCCGTACCCTCCGATGACCCGGCCGCTCGCCATCGGCGTGAGGAACGCGTCGCGCTGCGCGTCGTCGCCGCCCAGGACCAGCCCGCCGCAGGCGAGCGAGGTGTGCGCCGCCACGATCAGGGCGAGCGAACCCCAGACCCGGGCGATCTCCTCGATCGCCACCGCGTACGCGAGCGTGTCCATCCCGGCGCCGCCCCAGCGCTCCGCGATCGGGATGCCCAGCCAGCCCATCTCGCCGATGGCGCGGACGATCTCGCTCGGGAAGCGGCGCTCGCGCTCGTGGGCGTCCACGACGGGCGCGACCTCCGCGGCCATGTAGGCGCGGACGGTCTGGCGGAGAGACGCGTGCTCGCCGGAGAGGTCGAGGTCCACGGGCGGAGTATGGCACGCCGACACCGCGGCGCCGGCACGCTCGCGTCGCTTCACATCGGTCGCCAGCCGGGTGGGCTGCCCGTCGATGGCGGCCGCACCACGGCCATCGGCACGAGATCCGGAGCCGGGAGTCCTCGGCCGGATCCCCTCAGCCGCCGAAGATCCGCGCCAGCTCGTACGGCGGCGTCTCCTCGAGCTGGTCGTAGCGGCAGTCCTCGGGAGCCTTGTCCGGGCGCCAGCGCCGGAACGTGGTGGCGTGGCGGAAGCGGTCGCCCTGGAGGTGGTCATAGGCGACCTCGGCCACGCGCTCGCAGCGCAGCGGCTCCCACGAGAGGTCCTTGCCCCGGTTCCAGCGCGAGGTGGCGCCCGGCATCCGCTGGCCCGACGCGTCCGCCTCGCCGAAGCCGGCCCAGTCCGCCCACTCGCGCCAGGGGTGGCCCTCGAGCGCGCCCTCACGGAGCGGCGCCAGCTCGTCCACCAGCCCCGCCCGCCGCTCCCAGGTGAACGACGAGGTGATGCCGACGTGGTGGAGCCTGCCGCCATCGTCGAACAGGCCCAGCAGCAGCGAGCCGACGTGCGTCCCGGGCCCGTTCTTGTGCCACCGGAACCCGGCCACGACACAGTCGGCCGTGCGCTCGTGCTTGACCTTGATCATCGCCCGCTTGCCGGGCTGGTACGTGCCGTCGAGCCGCTTGGCGACCACGCCGTCGAGCCCCGCGCCCTCGAAGTGGTTGAACCAGTCGCCGGCCAGCGCGCGGTCCCGCGTGGCGGGCGTGAGGTGGACCGGCGGGGCGGCGGATCCGAGGACGGCCTCGAGCCGGGTCCGGCGCTCGCCCTGGGGCACCGCGCGGAGGTCCTCGTCGCCCAGCGCCAGCAGGTCCCACGCGACGAGCGAGGCGGGCGTCTCGGCCGCCAGCATCCGGACCCGCGACGCCGCCGGGTGGATCCGCAGCAGCAGCGCGTCGAAGTCGAGCGCCCCGCCACGCGCGATCACCACCTCGCCGTCGAGGACGCACCGCTCCGGGAGCTGCGCCCGGAGGGGCTCGGCGAGCTCGGGGAAGTAGCGGTCGAGCGGCTTGAGGTCTCGACTCTGGATGTAGGTCTCGTCGCCATCGCGGAAGACGAGGGCGCGAAACCCGTCCCACTTGGGCTCGTACAGCCAGCCGTCCCCGTCGGGGAGGGCGGGCGCGGCCTTGGCCAGCATGGGCTCGAGAGGCGGCTCGAACGGCAGACGCATGACCCGACCATACCGCGTCCGTCGAGGGGCCCGCGCCCCCGTGTCTCCGGGCCCAGCGAGGGACTGTGCTGCCACCACGCGACGGGGCGGAACCACCCGACGGAGTCCGGCGTCCCCGTTGCGCCGCCAGTCGGCGGCACAGGAAGGGGAAGCCATGCGCAGACTGCACGGACGGGGGATCCTCTCCCGCCTCACGTTGATGGCCATCGCCGCCGTCGCCGCCGCGGCGTGCGCGGGGAGTGCGGCATCGCCGCTCGCGGCCGGCGGAAACGCGGTCCCCGAACAGGGCACGACAGGCGGCGATGGCAACTTGGGTCCCGCCCCGGCGCCGTCCGCTGCCCCGAGCGCCGGAGCTCCCGTCGGCAGCGACTCGCGGGCCGGCGGGCAGGCCCCCGTCGACACCAGCCTCCAGATCGTCTACACGGGCTCGCTCCAGCTCGTCGTGGCGGATGTCGCGCAGGCGGCCGCCCAGGCCAAGGCGGCCGTCACCGCAGTCGGCGGCTTCATCGGCGCCTCTCAGGAGTCCAACAACGCCGACAGGCCCACCGCGACGATCACGTACCGGATCCCCGCGGCCAAGTGGGACGACACCGTGACCGCCATCCGCGGCGTCGCGAGCAAGGTCGTCGCCGAGCAGACGCAGGCGACCGAGATCGGCGGCCAGATCGTCGACCTCGTTGCGCGGATCGCCAACCTGCGCGCGTCCGAGGCGGCCCTCCAGAAGATCGCGGAGGGCGCGGCCAACGTGTCGGACCTGCTCCAGGTCCAGCAGCAGCTGAGCGACGTCCGAGGCCAGATCGAGGAGCTCGATGCCCAGCGCGCCCGCCTCGTGAACCAGGTCCAGTACGGGACGCTCGTCACGACGTTCGGGCTCGAGGTGGCGCAGGTCAAGGAGGCCGCCAAGGGCTGGGATCCGGCGACTGACGTCGACGGCGCGACCGCCACCATGATCAGCGTGGGCCAGAGGATCGTCAGCGGCGCGATCTGGTTCGTGATCGTGTGGCTGCCCTTCCTGGTCGTCGGGCTGATCGTGCTGTTCGGTGCCTGGAGGATCGGCCGTCGGTTCGCCCGGTCGCCGAACCTGCCCGGCGGGGGCGGCGGGCCGATCCCCGGCTGGACCGGCACGGACACCCCGCCCCGGCCCTGACCCCCGCTGCGCCTGAATCGCGGAGCGGCCGGGACGAGCGCGATGCGCGTTCGGTCCCGGCCGTTCCGTGTCGGGGATGAGCGTCGACGGAGCGCCGGGCCCAGGGCTTGACGGTACCCGCGCAACGCCGCTCGGTTACCTCAGCGCGGGCCCTCGCTGCGGCAGCCGATCCCTGAATACGCCTCAGCAGAGTGCTCGGCGACCCGTTTGTCCGCACCACCCTCCCCAGGCGTGTTCGGGCACGGAGCCGTCCTGAACACGCCCTCCGGGGGTGTTCAGGCATCGCCGGCCGCGTAGCACTTTCTGGAGGCGTGAACCGGAACGGCCGGACGGTCGGGTGGTGGCGGCTTCGCCAGGCCCGGAAGACGGGCGGTCGAGGACGCTCCCGGACCCGGGCTGGCGTCGGGCGACTTGCGCTCGGGCGCCGGCCTCGTCGCGAGCGCGGGTCCAACGCGGGAGGCCCCGTGCAGGCAAGGTCAGTCCGCTTCGTCCCGGGTCAGCCGGCCTCGTACGGGACGTAGCTGGGTCGCCACATCGCCGCGCTGACCGCGGCCGGGATGGCGTCGGGCTGGAAGCGCCGCCCCACGCCGAGGCTGCCCAGGTGCGCGACCACGACGATCGCGAGCTCGCGCGCCACGTGGCGCAGGTCGCCGATCGGCGGGAAGAGCTCGCCCCGGGCGAGCGCCTCCGGGGCTGCGAGGTCGGCGAGTCGCCGGGCGGCCACGAGGAACGCCGACTCGGGCAGGATCCGCGCCTCGGAGACGATCGCAGCGAGGCCGATGCCCGGGAACACGTACGCGTTGTTGGCCTGGGGGATCTGGATTGACCGCCCGCCGAACTCGACGGGCGGGAACGGGCTCCCGGTCGCGACGATGGCCCGGCCGCTCGTCCAGGTCATGATGTCCGACGGGCGGGCCTCGGTGGCCGCGGTGGGGTTCGACATGGGGAGGACGATCGGCCGTTCCGTCGCCTCGGCCATCGCCCGGATGACGGCCTCGGTGAAGGTGCCACCGTGCGCGGTGGTCCCGAGCAGGATGTCGGGGCGGAAGGCGGTGACCACGTCGAGCAGATCGAGGACGCCGTCGGGGTCGAGGCCGAGCCCCGCGACGACATCGCGCGGCAGCGCGGCGTCGGCCTTGTCCTCCTCGAGGTCGGGGCGGCCCGCCACCAGCAGGCCGCGCGAGTCGAGGACGGCCATGCGGTTGCGGGCCTCCTCGGGGGTCAGCCCCTCGTCGACCATGGCCAGCCGCACCAGGCGCGCGATCCCCGTGCCCGCGGCACCGGCGCCCGCCAGCACGATCCGGGCTTCGCCCAGTGACCTGCCTCCGGCGCGCAGAGCCGAGAGCATCGTCGCCACCGAGATGGCGGCCGTCCCCTGGATGTCGTCGTTGAAGGAGCACACCCACTGGCGGTAGCGCTCGAGCAGGCGGATCGCGTTGTGCTGCTTGAAGTCCTCCCACTGGAGGACGGCGCGCGGGTGGACCTCGCGCACCCCGGCGACGAACGCCTCGACCACCTCGTCGTACGCTTCGCCCCGGAGGCGCGGGTGGCGCCAGCCGACGTACAGCGGGTCGCCGAGCAGCTCGGCCCGGTCGGTGCCCACGTCGAGCGACACCGGCAGGGTGTTGGCGGGGTGGAGCCCGGCAGCGGCGGAGTAGATGGCCAGCTTGCCGACCGGGATCCCCATGCCGCCGGCGCCCTGGTCGCCGAGGCCCAGGATCCGCTCGTTGTCGGTCACGACGATCAGGCGGACCTCGTCGCGCGCCGCGTTGCGCAGGATCTCTGGCACGCGGCCCACGTCGTCGGGCGTGATCCACACGCCGCGCGGCCGCCGGAAGTGGTGGCTGAACTCCTGGCAGGCCCGGCCGACGGTGGGCGTGTAGACGACGGGCAGGAGCTCCTCGAGGTGGTCGAGCAGGACGCGGTGGAACAGCGTCTCGTTGCGGTCCTGGAGCGCGGCCAGCCCGATGTACCGCTCGAGGTCGTCGCCCTTGCGCCGGACGTGCTCCAGCTCGAGCTTGACCTGCGTCTCGATGTCCACCACGCGCGGCGGCAGCAGGCCGCGCAGCCCGAGGGCATCGCGCTCGTTCTCCGTGAATGCCGCGTCCTTGTTGAGCACGCGGTCCGCGAGCAGCGTCAGCCCGCGCTCCGCGATCCGGATGGGGCCTGCACCCGACCTGAGGGAGTCGAAGGTGCGACGGGGAGTGCGCGCGACGGGTGGCGAGCTGGGCGGCGTGAGGGTCATCGAGGCGGCTCCAAGGTTGGGCGAGGACGTGCCGCCGTCCCCGGGTTGGACACGGCCGGCGGCGAGCGGCAGTTCACCGGCTTCGGCGCCGGCGTCAGCGGGCGACGACGACCGTCGCGCGGGCATTGGCTGCGACGTGCTCCGACACGCTTCCCTGCAGGGCGCGCGCGACAGTTCCGAGTCCGCGCGACCCGAGGATGATCGTGTCGAAGTCGCGCTCGTCGGCGATACGCTCGATGGTCTTGGCGGGGTCCCCGCCGGGCTCGATGAGGCTCGCCTCGATCCCCGCCTCGCGGAGCAGCTTGCGGGCCTCTAGGAGCTCCTCCGCGTGGACCGTCCGGTCATCCCAGGGGTCGATCGGGACACGGCCGGGGTGCACCGGCACCACGCTGATCACGCCGACCTCGGCGTCGAACAGCTTCGCGAGCTCGATGGTCTGTTCCAGCGCCTTGCGCGCCGGTTCGCCCCCGTCATAGGCGAGGAGGATCTTCTTCATCTGGGGCTCCTTTCGAGCGGCGGGGGTCGCGCCCAGCGCGGCCGTCGCACGGCCCGTCTCCGTCGGTCCTACGAGCATGGACACCGCCAGCGGCGGGGCCAGCGGCTGCCAGCCACGGCCCGGGGGGCCATAGGGCCCGATATGGACATGGCACCATTGGCGTCATGACAGGCCAGGAAACCCGCTATGACCGCATCGCCGAGGGCTATGCGGCCCACTGGGCGCCAGTCCACCGCGCTGCCACCCTCCGCCTGCTCGACGAGGTGTCCGAGACGGACGGCGCAGGACTGCGGCGGATCGTGGACGTGGGGTGCGGCACGGCGGCGATGGCCGTGGAGGCCGCGTCCCGCTGGCCCGGGGCCGAGGTGGACGCAACGGACATCTCGAGCGGGATGCTGGCGGTTGCAGCGCGGACGGTGGCCGGCGCGGGACCCGCGGGGGAGCGCGTGCGCCTGACCCGGGCGCCGGCCGAACGCCTGCCGTTCGCCGCAGGCTCCTTCGACCTCGCCCTGTCGGCCTTCGTGCTGCAGCTGGTGCCCTCGAGACCGCGGGCGCTGCGCGAGATGCGCCGGGTGCTGCGACCGGGCGGCCGCCTGGCCCATGTCGGCTGGCTGGCGGGCGACCTGCCGTTGGCGGCGGACCAGGCGTGGGACGACGCCCTCGCGATGGCGGGCGTGGAGCGGGAGTCGCCCGGGGGCCACGACGACCTGGCGTCGCCCGACGCCGCGGCCGCACAGCTCCGCGCCGCCGGGCTCTCAGGCGTGACCGCGAGGGCGGACCTGCTCGTCCACCAGTTCACGCCCGAGGGCTACGCGGTGTTCATCACGCGCTTCGACGACGGCGACCTCGTGGCGTCGCTGGCGCCAGAGGTGCGCGAACCCCTCGTCGCGGACCTGCTCGCGCGACTGCGCCGGCTCCCGCCGGAGGGCCTGCGCCTCGAGCTCCCGATCGTCTACGCGAGCGGCGTTCGGCGATAGCTCCGGCGTCGGGCGAGCCGAGCGCGTCTTGCGAGCCCAGCGCGTCGGGCGAGCCGCCGGGGCCTCGCTCAGTCGCGTTCCTTCGGGTGCCTGGCGGTCAGCCTGTGCGCCACTCGAGTCACGAGCCCCTCGGGCTCCGGTTCCGGCACCCGGTCGGAGTCCTCGGGCTCGGGCCGGTCGTGGTACTCGTCGGAGAGCGTCTTGATCGGGACCGGGATGTTCTGGAAGCCGTCGCTCAGGAACGCCCCGGACCGCTCCACCTTGCGTCGCTCGTCGCCGCTCACGCCACGTCCCCCTTGCGAGCCTCCGCCACAGTCCGTGTCGGGACGCGCGGTCAGCCCTGGCTGGCCGTCGCCTCGCCGCCCTCGACAGCCGGCCCCTCGGGAGCAGCGGCGGCCGCCTCCGCCCCAACCGGCATCTCCTCGACGCGCGGCGCCAGGACGCGGGCGATCAGCTCGGTCGGCTCAGCGTGGATCGTGACGCCGTGCGGGGCGACGAGGTCGCCCACGGTGATGACCTGCTCGAAGTCGGTCAGCGAGCTCAGGTCGTAGTGGATCGATTCGGGCAGGTCCTGCGGCAGCGCGCGGACCTTCACGGCCGACGTCGGGTGGACGAGGGTCCCGCCCATCTCGATCGCCGGCGCGACGCCCTGCGGGACGAGCGGCACCTCGGCCGTGAGTTCCTCGGTCATCTGCACCGCGAACAGGTCCACGTGCACGGGCTCGTGGGTCACCTTGTGGATCTGGACGCCGTGGATCAGCACCGCCTGCGACGGGCGGCCGTCCACCGTGAGGTCCACGAGCGTGGTCGCCCCGGCGTGGCGGCGGAGGCGCGAAAGCTCATGCGCGTCCACCGAGAGGGACTGGCTGTCGATGCCGTGGCCGAAGAGGACGGCAGGGAGCCGACCCGTCTGGCGGAGTCTGGCGGCGGCGCTCTTGCCGGATTCGGCGCGGGACGTCGCCTCGAGGCGGGGTCGGTCGGACACGGTCTGGTCCTCCTCGCTGGCGAGCCCGACAGGTTCGGGTCCGCGGGTCGGCGGGGAGACGGGCACTACCCCGTCAATCCCGATTGCGGCCGAGCCTAGCACCCACGGTCCACCCGCGCCCGACAGCGCACGCCCGCTCCCCGCCGAACAGGAGGCGCGACGCTGTCCGGCCGGTGTAGCATCGCGCCCGTGGCATCCTCGATCCTGATCGTCGAAGACGAGTTCGCCGTTGCGCGGGGGATCCAGTACGCCCTCCAACAGGAGGGGTACGAGGTCACCGTCGCCCGCTCCGGCGAGGAGGGGCTGGACTTCGCCACCAGCCAGGCGCCGGACCTCATCGTGCTCGACGTCCGGCTTCCGGGCATGGACGGCTTCGAGGTGCTGCGCCGCCTGCGCGCCGGCGGCTCGAAAGCGCCGGTCCTCTTCCTCACGGCCCGCGGCGACGAGTTCGACAAGGTGGTGGGCCTAGAGCTGGGCGCCGACGACTACGTCACCAAGCCGTTCGCGCTGCGCGAGCTGATGAGCCGCATTCGAGCCCTCCTCCGCCGGGCCTACGGCGACCTCGCCAATGCGGCCGGCGGTCGCGTGATCCGCCACGACGACCTCGTCATCGACCTCGAGCGCCGACGCGTCCAGCGCGGCAACCGGCGGGTCGCGCTCACGGCGACCGAGTTCGAGATCCTGCGCCACCTCGCCAGTCGGCCGGGGCGCGTGTTCAGCCGCCGCGAGCTCCTGGAGCTCCTGCGGGACTATGAGGCGCTCGACCAGGACGAGAAGACGATCAACGTCCATGTCAGCCACCTGCGCGAGAAGATCGAGGACGACCCGTCGCTGCCGCGCTTCGTGCTGACGGTCCGCGGCGCCGGCTACCAGTTCGCCGAGCGCTGAGGTGGCCGGGCGGCGCTCGTCCGGCAGCGCTGGCACTCCCGACTGGGCACCGGGCAGGGGGGCCGCCGATCGGCGCGCGGGCGAATCCCGGCGCTGGGACGTGCGACCGCCGAGGCCCTCGGTCCCCCGGTCGTTCCAGAGCCGCCTGACCATCGCGTTCGTCGCCGTCGTGGCGGTCACGCTCGGCCTGACGACGCCGGTGATCATCAACCGGCTCGACGACTTCTTCCGTCAGCAGGAGGAGCAGGCGCTCCAGGTCCACGCCCGGGCGACGGCCACCGTGCTGGCGCAGTTCATCATGTCGGACGTCGGCTCCGAGGCGGTCGTCGCCAACGTGGACGGGACCGTGGCGCTCAATCCCAAGGTCGTCGCACTGATGACCCAGGGCCGTCTCCTCCAGACCATCTCGGGCGAGGTGGCCCAGGCCGACATGGTCGTGGTCTTCGGCACCGCGCACCAGGAGACCGACGGCAAGCTGGAGACTGATCCCCAGCCCGGCCTCTCCTACACGGTCAAGTGGAACGCCACGCTGCCGCGCGGTCAGGCGCCGGACCCGGCGATCACGCCCGCCAAGTCGTCGCTCGCGGAGTCGCACCCGGTCCAGCCCTGGGGCCTCGAGGTCACGCTGTCGAACCCGAACACCAGCCGGGCGTCGACGCTCGCGGCGATCACCGGCCTCCTGCTCGTCATGGCGCTCGTCGCCGTCTTCGTTGCGGTGCTGGTGGCGTCATTCGTGGCGCACCGGTTCGCCACTCCCGTGGTCCGCCTGACGGAGGCGTCGCGGCGGGTTGCCGAGGGCGACCTGTCCGCCCGCGTGACCATGGAGGCCGAGTCGGGCACAGAGGAGCTCCAGGCGCTGAGCGAGCAGTTCAACACCATGGCGACCCGGCTCCAGGAGAGCGTCGAGATCATCCGCCGCGACCGCGACCGCAGCCGCGACTTCCTGGCCGACGTGTCGCACGAGCTCCGGACGCCGATCGCGGCGATGCACACCTTCATCGAGCTGCTGCAGGGGCCGGCCGGCAGGGACACAGCGGCACGGACGGAGTTCCTCGAATCCTCCGCGGCGCAGCTCGACCGGCTGGACTGGTTGGCCCAGAACCTGCTGGACCTCTCGAAGCTGGACTCGGGCCTCGTGCTGCTGGACCTGCGGCCTGACGACGTGCGGGGCACGATCGAATCCGCCGTGGAGCAGCACCGCGCAACGGCCGAGCGCCGGGGGATCACGCTGACCGCCAAGCTCCCCGAGCGCCCGCTGCGCATCAGCCACGACGCCCCGCGCCTCGGCCAGGTGGTGGGCAACCTGGTCGGGAATGCGCTCAAGTTCACGGGTCGCAACGGCGAGGTCCACGTGACCGCGTCGCCGGACGCCGACGGCGGGGCGCGGATCGAAGTGGTCGACACGGGCGTCGGGATCCTCCCGGCCGAGCTGCCGCACATCTTCGAGCGCTTCTACCGCGGCTCCCAGGCGAACGAGGCGCGCGGGACGGGCTCAGGGCTGGGCCTGTCGATCGTGAAGTCGATCGTGGACATGCACCACGGGACGATCGAGGTGCAGAGCCGCATGGGGCACGGCTCCCGGTTCGTGGTGACGCTGCCGCGGGATCCCAGCGCGACCATCGAGCGGCCGATCACGCCCACAGCAGAATCTCAGAGGGAGATGGATGATTCTTCACCCGGTGCACCACGCGCCTGAATGAGCGTCGGGCAAGGTAGTACGACAGCATGGCGGTGCTCACCGCCCGCTCGGACCCAGGACGGAAGACCATCGCGCGATGACCCAGGACCCCAGCCGTTCGCAGCCGTCCACACCGAACGGCGGCCCCGACCCGCTCGACGACACGCAGCCGGTCGAGGTGCCCCGCTTCGTGCCCACGCCTGACCCCCGCCCCGACACCCGATGGGCCTGGGCGGCAAGCGTATCGCGCCCCGACACTGCGAGCTGGGGCCAGCAGCGCCCCCAGGGGTCCCGGCCTGCCGACCAGCCGGCCTGGGGCGACACCTCGGCGCCGGCCGCGCGATCGCAGGCGCCGGCAGATCCGCTCGCCGACTGGTCCGAGCCCGAGGCAGGGGCGCGCTGGAGCGCGCCTGCCTCATCGAATACCGCGTCCTGGGACGCCGCCAGCGGGGATGCGGCCGTGACGCCAGACAGGCCCTCATGGGCTCAGCCCGTCCAGACCGCCCCCGTCCGCCGCGCGGGGCCTGGCGTCGGCACCGTGGCCTTCGTGGCCCTGCTGTCGGCCGTGCTGGCCTCGTCGGGGACGGCGCTCGCCCTCGACGCCTCCGGGGCGTTCAACCAGCCCGTGCCGACCCCGGTTGCCGCCAACGTCCCAGCCGCCGGCACGGCAACCGGTCCGGCCGACGATTCGACCGCGGTGATCACCTCGTCGGCGAAGGTGAGCCCGTCCGTCGTCAAGATCACCACGACGTCCGCCTCGAGCGACCCGTTCAGCGGCAGCGGCGAGGGGATCGGCTCCGGGATCATCTACAACTCGGGCGGCTGGATCCTCACCAACCACCACGTCGTGAGCGGTGCAGACGCGCTCACGGTTGAACTGAAGGACGGCCGGAGCTTCCCCGGCACGGTGTACGGCGTGGACACGCTGACCGACCTCGCCATCGTCAAGGTGGAGGCCACCGGCCTGCCAGCCGCCAGCCTCGGCAGCTCCGACGGGCTCAAGGTGGGCCAGCTCGTGGTTGCGGTGGGCAGCCCGCTCGGGACCTACTCGTTCTCGGTGACCAGCGGCATCGTGTCGGGCAAGGGCAGGCAGATCATCACCAACGACGGCACGACCATCACCAACCTCATCCAGACCGACGCGGCGATCAACCCCGGCAACTCGGGCGGCCCGCTCGCGGACGCCGACGGTGACGTCGTGGGCATCAACACCGCCATCGCGGACGGCTCCAACGGCATCGGCTTCGCCATCCCGATCGACATCGCCAAGCCCATCATGCAGCAGGCGGTGAAGGGCGAGAAGCTTGAGCGGCCCTGGATCGGCGTCTACTTCGAGGCCATCGACGAGAAGGTCAAGGAGGACGAGAAGCTGCCGGTCGACAGTGGCGCGCTGGTCATCAACAACAACGCTGGCGGCGGGTCGGCGATCCTGCCCAACAGCCCGGCGGCGGCCGCGGGGCTCAAGGACCTCGACATCGTCACGGCGATCAACGGGATCGCGGTCGACCAGGAGCACCCGCTCAACCTGCTGCTCGTGCAGTTCGCCCCGAACGACGTGATCAAGCTCACGGTCATCCGCGACGGCCAGACGCTCACCATCCCGCTGACGCTGGGGATCCGGCCCGACACGACGCCGTAGCGTCGGGGGCCGCCTCCGCGGCGCGTCGCGGTCAGGCCGAGCGGTGGCGGCGCCGGAGCTCGACGCCGACGCTGCGGAATGTGCCGCCCAGCTGGGCCTTCGGCTTGCGGATGCGGACCGTGACCGAATCGACGACCCGGAACCCGGTCAGGAGCTCCTCGGCGATCGCCTCGGCCAGTGCCTCGACCAGGTTGAACCGCGTGGACTCCACGATCTGGCGGCAGACCTCGAACACGCGCCCGTAGTCGACCGTGAGGGCGAGGTCGTCCGAGATCCCGGCCGGCTGGAGGTTGAGCGCCAGCTCCACGTCCACCTCGAACGGCTGCGGCGTCACCTGCTCCTCTGGGTACACGCCGTGGGTGCCCTCGAAGACCATCCCCTCGATCACGATCCGATCGCTCACCGGGTCGCCTCCCCCCAGCCAGCCGGGCGCCAGCCGCGCACGACGGCATCGGCGATGCGGGCTGCGCGGACGTTCTCCCGGACGTCGTGGACGCGGACGATGTCGGCCGCTCCCGCGGCGATGCCGAGGACGCTCGTCGCGGCGGTTGCCTCGACCCGCTGATCGGGCGGCAGGTCGAGCAGCTTGCCCAGCGTGGACTTGCGCGACGCTCCCAGCAGGATCGGCCGGCCCAGCACCCGGAGCGACCCGAGACCCGCCAGCAGCGCGAGGTTGTGGTCGGGCGTCTTGCCGAAGCCGAAGCCCGGGTCGACGATCAGCCGGTCCCACGGCACGCCCGCGTCGACCGCCCGCTCCACGGCCCGCCACAGGTCCGCCACCACCTCCGGCAGCAGGTTGCGGTAGCGCGGCTCGCTGCGGTTGTGCATCAGGACGATGGGGACGCCGCGCTCGGCGGCGACGCGCACCATGGCCGGGTCGTCGGCCACGCCCCACACGTCGTTGAGCAGGTGGGCGCCGGCGTCAACCGCGGCCGCAGCCACCGCCGGGCTCGTGGTGTCGACGGAGATGGGCATGCCCGGCAGGGCGGCGGCGACCGCGCGGATCACCGGGACGACCCTCCCGATCTCCTCCTCGAGGGCCAGCGGCGCGTGGCCCGGGCGCGATGACGCCCCGCCGATGTCGAGGATGTCAGCGCCGTCCTCGGCCATCTGGCGCGCCTGGGCCACCGCTGCCGCGACTGGATCGGCCGAGCCCGTGGCCAGCAGGCCATCGCCCGAGAACGAGTCGGGCGTCACGTTGAGGATCCCCATGACGTGGGTGCGCTGGCCCCAGGCGAAGGTGCGCGGGCCGACCACGAGCGGCGCCGGGGCCGTCGGCAGGCCGGGCGAGGCATCCGGCGGGAGGGCGAAGGAGGGCGTGGCCGCGCCGCCACCGAGATCGGGGCGCGCCTCGACCACGCTCCCCTCCCGGGAGAGCCCTCGGTCGGCCGTCTCGGGCGGTCGGTCGCCGGTCATGCGGCCACCGGGTCGCTGAGGAGCGGGTCGTCGACGAGCCGCGAGCGCACGGCCCCCACGAGGTAGAGCGAGCCGGCCACCACCACCGCACCGTGGCCCAGCGCGAGCGCCGCGTCCAGGGCCGCTGTGGGGCTCGGCGCGGTGCGGACGGCCAGGCGGGGCACGCCCGCGCGCGTCCATGCGGCGGCGAGGGCGTCGGGCGCGAGTGCCCGGGGCAACGCCGGCGCGGTGCAGACCACCGTCGCCCCATGCAGCGCAGTCGAGCGCGCCACCGCGGCGATCGTCCCGACCACGTCCTTGTCCGCCATGGCGGCCCACACGAGCACGAGCGGCACGGGCGGCTGCTCGCTCCCGCCCGCCAGCAGCGGCCGCAGGTCGTCCAGCGCAGCGGCGAGTGCGGCCGCCCCCGCGGGGTTGTGCGCCCCGTCGAGCAGCACCTCGCGGC
>JAJYMP010000121.1 GCA_021786915.1 Chloroflexota bacterium | reverse complement strand
GCGACGCCATCGCCGTCGCCCTGCGGCACCCGGACGGCCGGATCGTGTGGGAGGCCGAGCGGCTCGACGCCGGCTTCCACAAGAACCGCGTGTCCCGCTGGCCGTTCGTCCGCGGGCTCGTGATCCTGTACGAGACGCTGGTCGTGGGCACGCGCTGGCTGATGCGCTCCGCGAGCCTCCAGGTGGAGGAGGAGGGCGTCGAGCTGGGGAAGGGCAGCATCGCGGTGATGCTCCTCATCACCGGCGTGCTGGGCGTGGGCCTGTTCTTCCTGCTCCCCCTCGCGGTCGCGACCTTCACGGTTGGCGACACGCACGGCGACCTGGCCAAGTACGCCCTCGAGGGGCTCGTCCGGGTCCTGCTGTTCCTCGGCTACCTCGCCCTGCTCGCCCGGACCCCCGACATCAGCCGCGTGTTCCAGTACCACGGCGCCGAGCACATGACGATCCACGCGCTCGAGCACGGCGACCCGCTGCGGCCCGAGGCCATCCGCAAATACCCCACCGCGCACCCGCGCTGCGGCACGGAGTTCCTGGTGGTCGTGATCATCCTGTCGATCTTCGGCTTCGCGCTCGTCGGCAGGCAGACGCCGCTGGTCACGGTCGCCAGCCGCGTCCTCCTGATCCCGGTCATCGCCTCGGTCGGCTACGAGCTCCTCCGCCTCGGCGCCCGCCACCGCTCGAACCCCATCGTGCGCGTGATCATGTGGCCCGGGATCCTGGTCCAGATGATCACCACCAAGCAGCCCACCGACGCGATGATCGAGGTGGCGATCGTGGCCGTGGAGGAGGCGCTGCGCGCCGATGCCGAGCCGGTCCCGCCCGGCGGCGTCGACCTCGCCCGCGACCCGATGCCCGCCCCCGGCGAGACGGCGGCGAACGCCCGGGCGGCCGCCACCACCCTCGCAGACGAGATCGCGATGGCCCCGATCGACCCTCCGGACGCCTGACGGCGCCCGTCCATCCCGAACCGCCAGCCGAATCCCAGAGACGACTCCATGCCCCCCGAATTCAGCCTCGACGCCAAGCTCGCCGACCTCGCCGCCCAGTACGACGACGTCTCGCGCCAGCTGGGCACGCCCGACGTGCTGGGCGACCCCTCGCAGTTGCGCCGGCTGGGCCGCGAGCTGTCCCGCCTCGAGCCGGTCGTGGCCGCGTACCGCGAGCTCATCGAGGTGCGCGCGCAGCTCGAAGGCGCGCGGCAGATGCGCGATGACGAGGCCGACGAGGAGATGCGCGCGCTCGCCCGCGAGGAGATGGCCGAGCTCGAGGGCCGCGAGACGCGGCTGCTCGACGACCTCAAGGTCTCGCTCCTGCCCCGCGACCCCAACGACGACCGCAACGTGATCGTGGAGATCCGGGCGGGTGCCGGCGGCGAGGAGGCGGCGCTGTTCGCGGCCGAGCTGCTGCGCATGTACACGCGCTACGCGCTCGAGCACAAGTTCGCCACGGACCTGATGAGCCTCAACGAGACCGGCATCGGGGGCATCAAGGAGGCGATCCTCGAGGTGGCGGGGGACGGCGCCTACAGCCGGCTCAAGTTCGAGGGCGGGGTCCACCGCGTCCAGCGCGTTCCCAGCACCGAGTCGGCCGGCCGCATCCACACGTCCACCGCCACCGTCATCGTCCTCCCCGAGGTCGACGCCATCGAGGTGGAGATCGACGAGGAGCGCGACCTGCGCATCGAGGTCAAGCGCAGCTCCGGCCCCGGCGGGCAGTCGGTCAACACGACCGACTCCGCCGTGCGCATCACGCACCTCCCGTCGGGCCTCGTGGTCGAGATCCAGGACGAGAAGAGCCAGCACAAGAACAAGGCGAAGGCGATGAGCGTCCTGCGCTCGCGCCTGTACGACCTCGAGCTCGCCAGGCAGCGCGAGTCCCAGAGCGCCGAGCGCAAGCTGATGGTCGGCGGCGGCGAGCGGTCCGAGAAGATCCGCACCTACAACTTCCCGGACAACCGGGTCACCGACCACCGCATCGGCTTCACCATCCACAACGTGCCGGCCGTGCTCGAGGGGCAGATCGACCCGCTGATCGACGCGCTCCAGATGGCCGACCAGGCCGATCGCCTGCACGCACTCACGGAGTCGAGCGAGTAGCGCATGGCCGATGCCGCCACCGTCTCGGCACTCGTCCGGGAGGCGACTGCCCGACTGACCGCCTCCGGCGCCGGCTCCCCGCGGCTCGACGCCGAGCTGCTCCTCGCCCACGTCCTGCACGTCGACCGCACGGGGGTCATCGCCAACCCCGACGCCCCGGTGAGCGCCGGCGCGCAGGCGCAGTACGAGGCGGGCGTCGCGCGGCGCGAGGCCGGCGAGCCCGTCGCCTACATCCGCGGCTTCCGCGAGTTCCACGGCCTCGCCCTCGCCACCGATGCGCGGGCGCTCGTCCCGCGCCCCGAGACCGAGCTGCTGGTCGACGCGGCCCTGGCCGAGGTCTCGGCCCGGCTGACCGTGGCCCCCCGGTCGGAGGGAGCCCCGGTGTTCCGCGTGGCCGACGTGGGGACCGGGTCGGGCGCGATCGCGCTGGCGCTGCTCGCGGCGCTGCGGGCGCGGCGGATGGCGGACCACGTGCTGGTCGTGGCGACGGACGCCTCCCCGGCAGCGCTCGAGCTCGCCCGCGAGAACGCGGTGGGGCACGGCCTGGCGGACCATGTCGAGTTCGTCGAGGCTGACCTGCTGCCGCCGGTCGTCGACCCGCCGTACGCGGTGGTCTGCGCGAACCTGCCGTACGTGGCGACGGCGCACATCGACGGCCTGGCGCGCGAGCTCTCCTTCGAGCCGCGGGTCGCGCTCGAGGGCGGGCCTGACGGGCTCGACATCGTCCGGCGCCTGCTCGACCGGCTGCCCGACGTGCTGGCCGCCGACGGGGTCGCCCTGCTCGAGATCGGCGCGGACCAGGGCGAGGCGGTGGTCGAGGCCGTGGCGGCCCAGCTGCCGGGGTGGCGGTGCAGCGTGGAGGCGGACCTGGCGGGCCTGCCCCGCCTGGCGCGCGTGGCGCGCGGCGCCCAGCCTGGATCCACCGAAGGGGTCGGGGCGTGATTCCGGACCATCGCCCCGCCGTCCGTCCGGCGCCGGAGTTCCCCGTCCGCATGGTGGTGCTCGACATCGACGGCACGCTGGTCGGCAGCGACCTCCAGATCGGCCCCCGAACTCGCGCGGCCGTCGCGGCGGCGCTCGAGCGGGGCGTCCACGTGTCGCTCGCAACCGGCCGGACGCCCAGCTCGGCGGTGGTGTTCGCCAACCAGCT
>JAJYMP010000510.1 GCA_021786915.1 Chloroflexota bacterium | reverse complement strand
CGGTACATCGGCACCCGGCCGCGCTGGAACCTCGCGATGGCCGCCGCCCTCGCCGTTGCCGTTGTGTTCACCTCGAACTCGCTCAGTTCGTCGGTCAACGCGGCGCTCGGGGGCGCCACGCCCACGGCCTCGGCGGACGACAACCTGAACGCCCAGAACCTCGATCTCATCCTCGACCCGGTCGGGAGTCCGGGCAGTGGCCAAGACACCAGCGCCGGCCCGGCGGCGCCGTCGCTGTTTCCGACCGCGACGGTTGGCGCGACGCCAACAGCCGGGCCGACGCCATCGTCCACCCCGACCCCGCCACCCGAGGGAATCGTCGCTCCCGACCGAGAGGCAACCGCCGACGCGGCCGTTCCCTCGAACCTCCAGCCGTCACTGGCCGGGGCCATGGGCGACCTGCCGCTGTCTTACAAGGACCGCTGTCACACCGAGACCGACCAGCCCCCGTCCACGGCCTCTTGCCTCTATGGCAACCTCTCGTCGCACCACACCATTGCGCTGTTTGGCGACAGCCATGCGCTTAGCTGGTTCCCGGCTGTCTACCAGATCGCCCAGGACAAGGGGTGGCGCTTCCTCAGCCTGACGATGTCAGCCTGTACGCCCGCGGACATCCCGGCCTTCAACCGGACCCTCAACCGCACGATGGCCAACTGCGAATTGTGGCGCCAGCAGTCGATCGAGGAGCTGGTGAAGGTCCACCCGGACATTCTGCTGGTCACGGGAACGCGCGGCTTCGAGACCGTCGACGGCAACGGGCGGGTCGTCACCGGCGACCTGCGCACCGCCTTCTGGGTCCAGGGGATGAAGCGCACCCTGTCGCAGCTCGTGCCAGCGGCGGGACGCGTGATCATAATCGGCGACCTGCCGGGCTCCGTGATGGACCCGCCCGTATGCCTCTCCCAGCATCTGGCCCACACTCTTGCCTGCGCGACGCCGATCACCCAGGCCATCAACTACGACTGGCTGAACACCGAATTCACGGTGGCCCGTGCGATGGGCACGGGCTTCATCGATCCCGAGCGCTGGATCTGCCCGACAAGCCCATGCCCGGCGGTCCTCGGAAACCTGCTGATCCTCCGCGACAACGGCCATATGACCGCCACCTTCGCCGCGGCGCTGTGGCGGAGGCTCGAGGCCGCCGTGCTCACCGCCGCCTCGCAGCAGGGCACCACGCTCATCTGGTGACGCGGAGCACGCGCCTCCAGCAGCCGCCTCTGGGCGTGCTCGATCGCTGGCCACCGCGCCTGAACACCCTCGAGGGACGCCGCTCGCTGCCCCGGGTGGCCGGCGCAATGAGCCGTGCTAACCTCCCGCGTGATGCAAAACCAGACCACTGTCACCATTGCCGTGTCGGTGCGAAGGCCTCGGCGCCACCCGATCGCACTCGCGCGCGAGGCCGTCGGCGAGGCGCTGCAGAGCCGGCAGCTGATCCGGTACCTGGTGCAGGCCGACCTCAAGAAGAAGGGCGCCGACACCATCCTCGGCAACATCTGGTGGGTCGTGGACCCGCTGCTCCAGATGCTCGTCTACGTGATCCTCGTTAGCGTCATCTTCCAGCGGAGCGAGCCGGACTACCCGCTGTTCATCTTCTCGGCGATCCTGCCGTGGAAGTGGTTCACAAGCTCGATCGGCGACGCGATCACCAGCGTCTCGGGGCAGGACAAGCTCATCAAGCAGATCAAGTTCCCCAAGATCGTCCTGCCCACGGCCACCACGATCGCGGGCATCGCCAACTTCGCCTTCGGGCTGATACCGCTGATGGCGCTGCTCCTGCTGTTCTACCGCGACCGGATGTCGGTCATGCTCTTGCTGGTCATCCCGATCGCCGCCGTACAGCTCGTGTTCACGCTCGCGTTCGGATACCTCGTGGCAACCGCCAACGTGTTCTACCGTGACGTGGCCAACGTCAGTCGCCACGCGCTCCGGCTGTGGTTCTATCTGTCGCCGGGCCTGTACGCAGCGTCGGCGCTGGACACAATCGCCAAGTCCCACCCGACGCTGATGCAGGTGATGCGGCTCAACCCGTTCTTCACGCTGTTCGAGTCGTACCGCGCCGTCATCTACGGGTCCCCGACCTCGGGTCCGTTCGCGCCCGACCTGGCAGCGCTCCTGATCCTCCTTGGCGTCTCGGTGCTGCTGCTCTTCGTGACGACGGTCGTGTTCAAGCGCGCCGAGACGTCGTTCGCCAAGGTCCTCTGATGCTCACCCCGAACCAGCTCGCCAACACCCACCACGCGATCGACGTCCATGACCTGGGCGTCCAGTACAACCTTCGGCTGACCCGCAAGAACACCCTGCGGACGACCTTCCAGAACCTGTTCAAGCGCGAAGGCGGCGGCAAGTTCTGGGCCTTGCGCAACGTGAGCTTCCGCATGGTGCCCGGGGAGTCGCTCGCGGTCATCGGCCCCAACGGGGCGGGCAAGAGCACGCTGCTCCAGGTTCTGGCCGGGATCATCTACCCGACGGAGGGGGTGATCGACGTCCGGGGCCAGATCTCGAGCCTGCTCCAGTTGGGCGCGGGCTTCGACCAGGAGCTGACCGGGCGCGACAACATCATGCTGGCCGGCGCCTTCCTGGGGATCCCCCACAAGACGATGACGGAGCTTGAACAGCCCATCATCGACTTCGCCGACATCGGCGACTTCATCGACGCGCCGATCAAGACCTACTCGTCCGGCATGCGCGCCCGCCTCGGCTTCGCGATCGCCACGTCGATCAACCCCGACGTGCTGCTGCTTGACGAGGTCCTGGCCACCGGTGACCAGGTGTTCCGTGAGAAGTCGCGCCAGCGCGTGCTCGAGATCGCCTCCAACGCCAAGGCGGTGGTGCTCGTGACCCACGACATGCACTGGGTGACCGAGTTCTGCAACCGGGCGATGCTGCTCGAGAAGGGCCGCGTCGTGATGGAGGGCACACCGTCAGAGGTGGTGGGGGTCCACGTGGAGCATTCCGCGCGCGCCAAGGTGGAGCGCGAGGAGGAGCTCAAAGCCATTGCCGCAAAGGCTGCCGCAGCGGCCCGGGCGAAGGCGGGGCGCTAGGCCTCTCACCGGCCCAGCCAGAGACCGTTGTCGCCCTGGTAGCGGGATCGCCCTCCGACCCAACCCGCGGTGCTTGGCTTCACGCTTAGCCTGCCTTGGCGGCGTCGGCTGCATCCAATCGGTCCGCCAGCCAGCGCATCCCGCCCGGCGCCAGCCGCGCGCCCGCATCGATTGCCGTGCGTGCCGCGACCACGTCCACGGGGTCG
>JAJYMP010000569.1 GCA_021786915.1 Chloroflexota bacterium | reverse complement strand
TACTTGTTGGTCGCGCCCCAGCAGGTCTGCAGGGTCAGGGACGGGGTGGACGTGTTGGACCACGCCCACTGGTCACCGGTGAGGCCGCGGTAGATGTACGTCGCGGTCACCAGGCGCACCCACGCGGGGCGGTAGCGCGTGGTGCGGCCAGCAGCATCGGTGAACGTGGCGGTCAGGCCGGCCCGGAGGAGGTGCCGCGCGTAGGCGAGGTAGTAGGGGCGGAACACGCCGTACGCGTGCCCGACCAGGAACTGGTTGTTGTTCCGGTGGCACGCCCAGCGCAGCACGAGGTTGGGGACGATCGCGCTGCCGCACCCCCAGTCGTACACGCTGGCGTACAGGCCGATCCGGCTGATCCGGAGGGTGCCCAGGCGGCGGAGCGAATCCATGACGGGCGTCGATGCGGCCACGGGCGGCACGACTGACGATTCCGGGGGCAGCAGCCCGGCGCCGAGCGCGGCCGGGACTTCGGCCGCGGCGGACGGGGCGGGGTCGGCGGCCATGACGGGTGCGAGGGGCGCGACGGGCGCGGTTGCCCCCGGGCCGAAGCCCGCGACGAGGGCGAGCGCGAGGAGCGCCGATGCGAGCCGGGTCATGGCGCCACTCTCGCACCTTGCCGGCCCGGCGCCATGACACGAAGGTCCTGCACCGGATGGGTCGCCGCCATCAGCGAGACCTGCGGCCCCCCGGCAGGAGCCAATCCAAGCGCCTTCCCCGCTATCCCCCCCCGGGCAGGAGCCTACGCAGACGCCCTCCTCCGTATCCCCCGCGGGAGGAGATACGGTGGTCGAAGGTTGCGAATGGAGGCTCCCGAGCCGGCTGGACCGACGTAAGCCCCTCCGGGAGGCGATAGCGGGGCGACGGGGGCCACGCGGAACGACGAGACCGGCGCGCCGCCCCGAAGCCCTCTCACGGGCCCCTCAGCGCGGGTCGGCTAGTCTGTGGGCGTGCACGAGTCACCGCTGGTCGCGTCACCCACCGGGGAGCTCATCGACGGGCGCCGTCTGCTGGCCGAGGCCGTGGGCTTCGGTCGGGCGCTCCGGGCCGCCGGCCTCGCGGTGGACCTCGGCGCCGCCATGGACTTCGCGCGCGCCCTGAGCCTGGTGGACCTCGGCCGCCGCGAGCAGGTCCACGACGCGGGCGAGGCGCTGTTCGTCCGCCGCCGCGACGACCGCGAGGTCTACGACCGCGTGTTCGCCCTGTTCTGGCGCCGACGCGGCCGGAAGCTGGCGCCCAGTCGGGCGGACCTGCCCATCGACCCCGACGCCGAGCGCGACGAGGACGGCGAGCCCGGCGCGTCGGACGAGCCCCAGGACGGCCGCGAGTCCACCATGGCCGAGATCGCGAGCATCGGCGTGCAGCTCTCGGTCGACGTCGAGGACGGGGCGCAGCTCGATGGCGAGACCATCTCGCCCGACGCGTGGTCGCGAGGCGAGGTCCTCCGCCACCGCGACTTCGACCGGATGACCGCCGCCGAGCTGCGCGACGCCGAGCGCTTCGTGGACCTGCTCACGCCGCGGCTCGAGCGCCGCCGCACCCGCCGCCACGAGCTCCACCCGCACGGCCGCCGCCTCGCCCCGCGCGCCATGTACCGGCGCAACCTCGGCACGGGCGAGCTGACCGACTGGGTCTGGAGCCGCCCGGTCAAGGAGCCGCGCCAGGTCGTGGTCCTGTGCGACATCTCGGGCTCGATGGAGCGCCACTCGCGCCTGCTCCTGCGCTTCGTCCAGGCGCTCGCCCGGGACAAGGAGGTCCGCACCGAGTCCTTCGTGTTCGGGACGCGCCTGACCCGCGTCACCCGCGTCATGAGGGACCGCGACCGGGATCGCGCGCTGGCGAGAGTCGCCGACACCGTCACCGACTGGGCCGGCGGCACCCGCATCGGCGAGAGCTTCCGCCAGTTCAACCACCAATGGGCGCGCCGGACGCTGCGGACCAGCGGCGTCGTCATCGTCGTGTCGGACGGCTGGGACCGCGGCGACCCCTCGCTCGTCGCCGCCGAGACCGCGAGGCTCCGCCGCAACTGCCACCGCCTCGTGTGGCTCAACCCGCTCGCGTCGGCGCCCGGCTACCAGCCCCTCGCGGCGGGCATGAAGGCCGCCTTCCCGTTCATCGACGACTTCCTGCCGGCGGGCACCATGGCCTCCCTCGAGCGCCTGGGCCAGGTGCTCGCGGGCGCCTCGCAGGGCGGCGGGCGTCGCGGCGCCGCCGTCACCCACGCCACCACGGTCACGCCGTCGCTCGGGCTCGCAGCGCCCGAGTCCTCGACGCCACGGCCACTCGACCGAGCACCCACACCGCCCGGCCAGGCGCGGCCGCTGGGGTAGGGGAGGACTGCCGATGCGCGAGCTGCTCGACCAGCTGGACGCCTGGACCGCGGAGGGCGCGGGCGTGGGCCGCGCGGTGGTGGTCCGGACGTTCGGCAGCGCGCCAAGGCCCGAGGGCGGCGTGCTGCTGGTCACCGACGACGGCCGGATCGCGGGCTCCGTCTCGGGCGGCTGCGTCGAGGGCGCGGCGGCGGACGAGATCGCGACCGCCCGCAGGACCGGCCGCCAGCGCGTCATCCGCTACGGCATCAGCGACGAGCAGGCGTGGGACGTGGGGCTCGCCTGCGGCGGGACGATCGACGTGCTGGTCCAGCCCGCGGTCCCGGCAGAGGCCGCCGACGCCGCGCGCGAGACGGCGCAGGGGCGCTCGGGCGGACGCGCGATCGTCACCCTCCTGCCGGCCGACGCCCCGCTGGCCGCCTTCGGCGCCCACCAGCCCGGCTTGGGCGAGCCCCCCTCCCGGCCCCTCGTCGTCCACGACGACGGCCGGCTCGACGGCACGCTCGGCGATCCCGCGGCGGACGGGGCGCTCGTCACGGCGGCGCTGGACCTGCTCGCCCACGGCGTCAGCAAGACGGTGGAGGTCGCCGGCCGCCAGGCGTTCGTCGAGGCGTACCCGGTCCGGCCCCGCCTCGTGGTCGTCGGCGCCGTCGAGGTGGCGCGCACGCTCGTGCGGCTCGCGAAGGAGCTGGGCTACGAGACGGTCGTGATCGACGGGCGCTCCGCGTTCGCCACGGGCGCCCGCTTCCCGGACGTCGACCGGCTGGTCGTGGGCTGGCCCGACGAGGTGGCCGACGAGATCGGGCTCGGCCCGGCGGACGCGGTGGCGGTGCTGACCCACGACGTGAAGTTCGACGAGCCCGCGATCGTCGAGGCCTTGCGCCGCGGGTGCCGGTACGTTGGCGCGGTCGGGTCGCGCA
>JAJYMP010000213.1 GCA_021786915.1 Chloroflexota bacterium | reverse complement strand
GGCCGAGCGGCGCTCGACGTGGGAGGTACGCGGCAAGGTAAATCCCGCTCACGAGCACGAGCCCCATCGACGACAGGCACGCGAGCGGGACCGGCGGCCGGCCCGCGAACGCGTCGCGCGTAGCGCCCGACGCGCCCGGCTCTGGGTCCGAGCCGGGTCGAGAGGAGGCGTTGGAGGCGTCCACGATGGTCTGCCTCAGCCGGTCGCGAGGCGGGACATGATGACGAGCGTGGCGATCTGCATCGCACCGGTGACCCCGGCGGCGTAGATGAACCTCCGCATGAGCCGTCCGATCAGCTCGCCGTTGGGTTGCGGCTTCCGGAGCTCGAAGAGCACCGCGAGGTTGGCCGGCTCGAGCAAGCCGATCGCCACGATCGCCATCACCGCGACGACGACCATCGACGCGACCACCCATGCGTGGTCGGGGTACGCGGTCGAGAGGTTCCCCAGGTGCCGGGCGAGCTGCCAGCCGGCAGCGAGCGTGCAGACGACGAGGGTGGGCATCAGCACGACCATCTTCGGCATGAGCCGCTTCGAGAACTCGACGCGCGCCGGGATCGACATCCTTGCCATGATCGGTCCGATCACGAACCCGAGGAAAAGGTCGATGGCGGACCACAACGCTCCGCTTGCGACATGGAAGAAGTCGAGCGCCCAGAGCCAGTTGCCGGCGATCGCGATCACGAGCAGCACGAGCACCCCAGCCACCACCGGCAGCGCACGCAGCGGGATGACCCTGAAGGCTCCCGTCTCCTGGGAGCCGGTCCGCGCGGGTGCCACGCCCGCAGCGTCAGGGATGAGATCCGTCCTCGTCAATGCCATCGGTCCGACCTCCCGTCCACGGCCCGCTCTGGCTGTGCGTGCACGTTCGCGCCGGCCGCCCGGGGTGCGAACGTCCTGGGCTGCAACGATACACAAACGGTACACAATCGACAGGGAGGAGGGCGGATGCACACAGGAGCTCCTCGGATCGACGGCGCGCGAGTCGTGGTGACCGGCGCGACGAGCGGGCTCGGCGCGGCGATGGCGACGGCGCTCGTCGCTGCCGGTGCCGCGGTCGGCGTCGCGGCGCGCCCCGGACACCGTCTCGCAGAGAGCGTGACGCGGCTTCGCGGGCAGGGTTCCGCGGTCGAGATCCCCGTCGACGTGCGCGACGCGGATTCCGTCACGCTCGCGGTACGCGAAGCGATCGTGCGTTTGGGCGGCGTGGACATGGTCATCAACAACGCAGGCATCGGCATGCGGACGGTCAATCCGCGGTTCTTCGAGCACCCCCAGCCCTTCTTCGAGGTGGGCCCCGCGGCGTTCGACGACGTCGTCGCGACGAACCTGCGCGGCTACTTCCTCGTGGCTCGTGCCTTCGCCTTCCACTTCCTCGAGCAGGGCAAAGGGCGGTTCGTGAACGTGTCGGTCAACGAGGCCACGATGGGGCGACGCGGCTTCGTCCCCTACGGCCCCTCCCGCGCGGCCACCGAGTCGCTGAGCGCCATCATGACCGAGGACCTGCGCCCGTACGGGATCGCGGTCAACGTGCTCCTGCCGGGAGGCGCGACCCAGAGCGGGATGATCCCCGACGAGCTGCCCGAAGATCGGCGGGCGGCTCTTCTGCCCGCCGGCATCATGGGGCCGCCTGCGGTCTTCCTCGCCTCCTCGGAGGCAGACGGCCTCACCGGTGCCAGGATCGTGGCGAAGGAGTTCGGCGCCTGGCTCGCGGCCTATCGCGCACAGCATGGCGCGGGCCGGACAGGCGCGCCGGGGTGACTCGTCGAGGGACCGCCGAGCGGATCCCGTCTGATCGCGTAGGGTCTGGTCCGTACCGGTCAGTGCGATCGGTCCGGTCGTCGAATCCCGTGCGATCGCGTAGGGTCCGATCGCGTAGGGTCGAACGCATGGTGCTGGCGGTGGTCCGGCATGCGCACGCCGGGTCCAAGGACCGCTGGCTCGGCGACGACCGTCTCCGACCTCTGAACGGGCGAGGCCGGAGAGAGGCGCTCGCGCTCGTGGGGCTGCTCGTGCCCTACCGGCCTCGGCGGGTGGTTTCAAGCCCGCTCGTGCGCTGCCTTCAGACCATCGAGCCGCTCGCGACGGAGCTGGGCATCACGGTCGAGACCTCCGAGACACTCGGTCCGCAGGCCGGCCGTGGGGCGGCCAGGCTGCTGCGGGCCCTGGCGTCCGGACGCCACAACGTCGTGGTCTGCACGCACGGCGAGACGATCGAAGCGCTCCAGCGAGAGCTCGTCCAGCCCGGCACGCTCGCCTTCGGACCGGGCGGTCCGCACGAGAAGGGTTCGGTCTGGTTGCTCCACGCGAGCGCGGCGCAGTTCACGTCGGCCGTCTATCTGCCTCCCTGTCCGCCGCCTGGCAACGACCGTACGGCTGCGACAGCCGACCTCGAGGCGCGCGGGCCTGAAAGTCGCTCCGCTCTTCGGCCTCCGCTCGCTCGGCCGCAGGCCCGCCTGCAATGATTTCGCGAGCCCGGCCCGGATCGACATGCGCCACGAGGGTGCGCGTGCGGGTCCAGCGCAGGACGCCGTGCGGCGAGGCGAACGTGTGTTCGCTACACTTGTGTCGATGCTGCAAGACACGCTCTTCGCTGTCGGTGAGCAGGTCGTCCTCCGACCCGTCTCGGAAGGCTTGGTGCGGAGGACATTGGGCCAGGGCGCCTGGCTGGACCTCCGCCCGGGCTGGGTGGGGGGAGCCGGGGAGCTGTTCTGTCGTCTCGAGCGGGCGGTGCCCTGGAAGGCGGAGCGACGGCTGATGTACGAGCGGATCGTCGACGTGCCGAGGCTCTCGTCTTTCTACGAGCGGGATGACGCGCTTCCCGACCCGGCAGTGGCGGAGATGCGCTCGGTCCTGAGCGGCTACTACGCAGCCGAGATCGGCGAGCCGCTGGAGACCGTCGGGCTCTGCCTGTACCGAGACGGCGACGACAGCGTCGCGTGGCACGGCGACCGGATCGGGCGCGCCTCGGCGGAGGACACGGTGGTCGCGATCGTCTCCCTCGGTGCGACGCGCCGGTTCCTCCTGCGCCCGCGCGGCGGCGGGCATGCCAGGGCTCTGCAGGTGTCGGCCGGCGACCTGCTCGTGATGGGCGGGAGCTGCCAGCGGACCTGGGACCACGCTGTCCCGAAGAGCAGGCGAGCCACTGGCCCGCGCATCAGCCTCCAGTTCCGCCCCTCGGGTGTGCGCTGAGGGGAGGCGAATGGCGGGCCGGCCCTGGTCCCGATGCCGAGGTACGACGTTCGACTT
>JAJYMP010000386.1 GCA_021786915.1 Chloroflexota bacterium | reverse complement strand
CCGGAGTTCCCGGGCGAGCATCCCGACGACGAGGTCGCGTTCCCGGCTCCGGCGTCCCTCGATGAGCCGCTCGAGCCCCGTCGTCCGCAGCGTGCCCAGGACCGCGGCGACGTGGCCGTGGGGGAGGCTCCGGCGGATCTCCATCCCGGCGGCCGGCAGGAACCGCTCGCCCGCGAGCCCGCGCCGGACGAGGTCGATGAGCTCGGGCGGCAGGTGGCTGATGTTGCCCACCGTCTCGGACCTGACCTTGCCGCCCTCGCGATAGCTGCGGCGCAGCAGGTGGGTCTCGTACACCCGGTCCTTGTAGTGCCTGCGGGTGGTCGCGACATGGACGGCGCCGCCTCTGCTGCTCACGCACGGATCATCGCCGATCCGGTTCCCGATGTCAACCCATTTAGTGCTTACATCATGACGACCAGGATGAGCGGGAACCGAACTCAAATCACCACGGATTCGTGTCGTCGCTGGATTTGCGATGTCGATCCGTAGCGATCTAACGAGAAGACTACCCAGTCACGCCGCCGCACGCCACGGCCGGCGTGGCCCGCCGGTCCTGGCAGCCACTGGGTTGGGGACGCTCACAATGCCGGTTCGAGCTTCGGCGGACGCTCGCTCCAGCTCCGTTCAGGACGTCAGGACCTGCTGCCCAACTCGGGTCGCGCTCATGATCGCGGCGCCGGTGCAGCCATACCCGCCCAGCGGTCCAGGGCGACTTCCGCAGTCTCGACCGCGAGCGCTGGGTTCGAGGTCAACGTTTTTTGGGGTGCGGATGGTCGGCTGAGAGGGCGCCGCGGGTATCTTGGCCTGCCGCGCACCGCGAGCCCGCGCTCGTCGCACAGGCAATGGCGCTGACGGCGAGCCAGGCTTGTGGCCTTTGTCCCCTGCACCCGATCCACCTTGCGAGTCCTGTCTTGCAGTGTCGAAAGGCCGCGAGCGCCGGCGCGGAGTCAGGACAAGGCGTGGCCCATCGTCCCGTTGAGGACAAGGCCTCCGTCAACCAACAGCTCGTGACCGGTGACGTAGCGCGCCGCGTCGGATGCGAGAAACACGATCGTGTCCGCGATCTCCTCGGGGCTCGCGATGCGACCGAGCGCGATCCTCGCGTTGTACGCCCGCCTTACCTCGGGGGTGTAGGCCTTGAGGTTGAGTGGCGTGTCGGTGGCTCCAGGCGCAATCGCGTTGACCGTGATGCCCAGCGGTGCAAGCTCGAGGGCAAGCTCCTTGGTGAGCCCGACGATTCCGCCCTTGGCGGTCACGTACGCGGACATGTTGGCGATCGGTTGAACGTCGACGACGGAGGTCACGTTGATGATCCGCCCACCGCCTTGCTTCGCCATCTGGCGGGCGGCTGCGCGCGACCCGTAGAAGTACCCGTTCAAGTTCGTCGCCAGCAGCCCTGACCACTCCTCGTCGGCCATCTCGAGGAATGGGCGGACGAGTAGCCGGGCTGCATTGTTTATCCAGACGTCGATGCCGCCCCACGAGTCGACGACCGCGGCCGCGAGCCGGTCAATCGTTGCTCGGTCCCCCGCGTCGCCCTGCTGCGTGAGGCACCGTCGCCCGGCCCTCTCGACGCCCCGGTTCGTGGCCTCGGCTCCCTCCGCATCGGATTGGTAGAGGCCGGCGACGTCTGCGCCGGCGTTGGCCAGCGCGATCGCGGCCGCCTGGCCAATGCCCCGTGAGATGCCGGTGATCACGACGCGCCGACCGGTGAGCTCAAACATCAACACTCTCCGTTCTATCTACCTCTCCGACCGCCGCCGCCCTCGCCGGGCCCATCTCCCCCATCGGGCACTTGTGGCTCCCCACGACCAAGTCTGGGCGTTGACCCAGTTTCCGGGGCGGGCTGCTCAGTGCTACGGCGAAGGAGCAACTGGGTAGACAGGACCCGGTGGGTCGGAACGAACGAATCCGCCGCCAGCTGCTTCAGGAGTGTCCTCACCGACAGGCGACCCAGTTGGTCGCTGTGCTGGTCGACCGTGGTGAGGCTCATTACCGGGGAGGCCGCGAGGTTGGTACCGTCAAAGCCGGCTAGCGCGATGTCGGTCGGCATCCGGAGCCCGCGTCTCACAAGGGCCTCCATGGCCCCCAACGCCACCGAGTCGTTGATGGCGATGATTGCCGTTGGGTGAGGTCCCTCGTCAAGCCAGCGGAGGACAGTGGCCTCGCCACTCGCCATCGAGAAGTCGCCTTCAACCACGAGCGCCTCCGCGCCTGACACTCGGCTGATTTCGGAGGTGAAACCTCGGAGCCGCTCGGTCGCATTACGCGCATACGTCGGACCCCCGACAAACCCGATCCGGCGATGTCCCACCTCCAGCAGGTGCCGCGTGAGCTCCGCTGCCCCCCTGAAGTTGTCGGACACGATGTAGCTCACCAGCTCGCTGGACGGCGGACGGTTTGTGAACACGACGCGCCGCAGATCGGCGAGGAGCGAGAGAACCGTTGACTCGTCCCGCCCGACCGAGGCGTGGATCACTCCGTCGAGGCCCTGGCCGAGGAGGCGCGTGAGATGCCGGCTCGTCTCGGCTGGCAGGTCGTGCGTGTTGCAGATGACGACGGTGTATTCCGCCTTCGCCGCCTCTTGTTCGATGCTCTTGGCGAGCTGTGGATAGAACGGATTCGTGAAGTCGGAGACCAGTAGCGCGAGCAAGCGCGTCTGACCGGATACGAGGGCGCGCGCAATTGGTGACGGGCGATAGCCGAGCTTATCGATTGCTGCCAGGACGACGCTCCGGGTATGCGAATCAACGTCGCGATGGTCGCGCAGGACCCGCGAGACGGTCGAAACCGAGGCCTGCGCTTCATGGGCGACATCGACGATGGTGACGCGACCCGCAGGGCGGCGGCCCATCAGGCCACCCCTCGGAATGACATCGGCGGGACTCTCCTATCTGGGAGCGATGACGGTCACGGGACGCTCCCGGAACACCCGGTAGTCATGAGAGGGCAGCATCACGGATGCCCGACTCTTCAGCCGGTCGATCGAGTCGACCGAGGCGTCCGCATCAACATGGTATCCGGGCGGGGTGTCCAACTCGAGATTGTCGTACGTCATGATGGCGTCGCCGGCAATGCAGAAGGTGCCCAACGCGGTGTTGACGACGACGGCCTGCGACCCTGGAGTGTGGCCGGGTGCGGGTACCACGACCAGCCCGGGAGCAACCTCGACCTCCCCGCGGACGGACTGCAGGTTGGGAACGACGTACGGCGGCGGTAGCGGCCATCCGCTCTCGGGACTCAAGAAGCC
>JAJYMP010000094.1 GCA_021786915.1 Chloroflexota bacterium | reverse complement strand
GGTCCGGGGAGCGTCGTCAACGGAGGGGCGGGGTAGTAGTTAGGGGCTCCCGAAGTTGCCGTCTGCTTCGGGCCGCGAGCGGCCGCAGTAGGCTACGTGGATGACGTGGTACCCAGGCGACGAGGCCGCCGACCGGGCCGGCGTCGAGCCCGCCTACCTCGCCCGGCTCGTGGAGCTTGGCATTCTCGGCTCGGAGCAGCCGGATCGCTTCTCACCGGGCGACGTGCGCCGGGTGTCGATGGTCAAGTCGCTCGAAGATGCCGGCATCCCGCTCGACGGTGTGGCGGCGGCAATCGAGCGCGGCGCGATCTCGCTCGCCTTCCTGGATGCCCCGGCGTACGAGCGTTTCGCTGCCCTGGCCCCCGAAACGTTCCAGCAGGTCAGCGCGCGGACCGGAATTCCGTTCGAGTTGCTGATGGTCATCCGCGAAGCGATCGGCGTGGCGCAGCCGTCACCCCACGATCGACTGCGCGAGGACGAGATGGCGATCCTGCCGTTCCTCGAGCTGCAAGTTGGGGCGGGCTTCCGGCCGCTTGCCATCGAGCGCCTGCTCCGTGTGGCGGGCGACAGCATCCGTCGGATCACCGAAGCGGAGGCCGCCTGGTGGTACTCGGAGGTGATCGCGCCGGCCATGGCCGCAGGTAAGGGCGCCGAGGAGATGGCCGATGCCGAGCTCGCGGATCGGACTACCCCATTGGCCGAGCGAGCCCTCCTCGCCGTCTACCACGCCCAGCAGGCACACGCCTGGACGGCCAACCTCATCGATGGCTTCGAGTTGCTGCTGGCCAAGGCAGGGCTCCACAGCCGCCTCGAGCGACCCCCGGCAGTCTGCTTTCTCGACATCACGGGCTACACGCGCCTGACCCAGGAGCGCGGCGACGACGCGGCCGCCGATCTCGCCGGCACGCTCGCGCGACTGGTGCAGCGCAGCTCCGTGCGACACGGCGGCAAGCCGATCAAGTGGCTGGGTGACGGGGTGATGTTCTACTTCCGCGACCCCGGCCCCGGCGTGCGCGCGGCCCTCGAGATGGTGGACGAGCTGCGCGACGCCGGACTCCCGCCGGCGCACGTCGGCCTGCACGCCGGACCTGTCATCTTCCAGGAAGGGGACTACTTCGGCCAGACCGTCAATCTCAGCGCGCGCATCGCGGACTATGCGCGGCCTGGCGAGGTGCTGGTCAGCCAGGCGGTCGTCGACGCCTCCCAGGAAAGCGGGATCACGTTCGCGGACATCGGTCCGGTCGAGCTCAAGGGCGTGTCCGGAACGACCCACCTGCTGCGGGCGCAGCTGGCCTGAGCGGGCACCCAGTCGTGCCGTGGCTGGCGGCTTGCACCGTAGTAGAACTGCGCCTACTATTCTGTAATAACTTACACTGTAGTAGAAGAGAGCGATGGACGTCAGTCATCCGATCCGGGCCGTCGTCCCCTCACTTGACGGGCCCGTGATGGAAGCCCTCGCCGGGACCACTCTTCCGCTCACCGTCTTCGATGTCCATCGCCTGGCTGCATCGGGCAGCGCGAACGGCGTCCGAAAGGTCCTCGAGCGGCTGGTCCGCGTCGGCCTCGTAACCGTCGACAGGAGGGCGAATGCGGCGTACTACACCGCGAACCGAGACCACCTTGCCTGGCCTGCTGTCGAGTCCCTCGCCGGCCTCCGGCAGGCGATGATCGGCTCTATCACCCTCGCGAGCGAACAACTCCTGATCCGTCCCCTTCACGTCTCGCTCTTCGGCTCCGCCGCGCGGCGAGATGGCGACGAGAGCAGCGACATCGACCTGCTCGTCGTGGGGCCGGGGCCGGGGGCAGACGATGAGCGGTGGGCCGACGAGCTCGATGGATTGCGAGCCCAGGTTCGGCGTCTGACCGGCAACCCCTGCCAGATCTTCGATCTCACCATCGAGAAGCTCCGCGAGCACCTCGATGCGCACGACCCTCTGATCGACGGGTGGCTCCATGACGGGATCGTCCTCGTCGGTGTTCCCATTGGCGATCTGGTAGACCAGGCCCGTCGGCTGGAGGTGGCGTGATGGCCCGAGCAGGTGGCCGCACCACCCAGTGTGGACGCGTCGATGCGGATACCCGGCTGCGCCAGGCGGAAGCGTTCGTCTGGACCGCCGAGCTCTGTCTCTCGGATAGCGACAATCCGGAGCTGCCGCTCGCCGGCACCGCGGGCGCACTGGCGGTCCTGGGAGGCGTCGCCGCGGCTGACGCGGCCTGTTGCGCGAAGCTCGGCCGACGGTACCGCGGTCAAGATCACCGCCAGGCCGTCGAGCTCGTCGCCACCGTCCAGCCCGCCGGTGCCGCACTGGCGAAGGACTTGGGTCGCCTCCTCGAGCTCAAGGACAAGGTGCACTACGGCGCGGTTGTGGTGGGCCAGGCCGAGGCCAGGACAGCGGTGTCCCAGGCACGACGAATGGTGACCACCGTCAACGACCTGCTCAAGTAGCTCCTGTCGTGCCGCGCTGACTACTGGATGCCTGCGGCCCTGCAGACGGCCGCGCCGACCGTGCGGCAGAGGTCCGTCGCGCTGACCCACCCGTCCTTGGCGACGGTCGACGCCATGTTCGTGCTGTTCACCCAGGTGGACTGTGGCAGGAGCACGGCCGGCACGATGACGCCGCTGTGCAAGGGATCGGTGACGATCCCGTTCACGAGCCCGGTGGGCGGCTTCCGGGCGGCGCGCAGGTAGGTGGCCAGGGCCACCGCAGCCTGGGCCTCGGCATGGACCGGCTTGTAGACCGTGCCGCACTGGTAGCCCTGGAGGATGTTCGCCATGGCCTGGGGCGTCGCATCCTGCCCGGTCGTCGGGATCACCCTGGGGCCGACACCGCGGGCCTTCAGGACGCCGATCACGGCGTTGGCCAGCCCGTCGTTGGCCTCGAGCGTGGCGTTGATCGCCGGGTTGCCCGCGTAGGCCGCCTGGAAGATGGCCTGGCCCCGGCCGTTGTCCCATCCCGGGACGACCTGGTCGCCCACCAGGGTGTAGCCCAGGCTGTTGGTGAGCGGCGGCGTCAGCGGCGTGGTCTGCGTGCCCCAGAGCACCGCGTTGTAGCCCACGGCGAAATCGATCGCGTTCTGATCGACGTCCTGGCCGCCGTCCAGCTGGAACACCTTCGGGTGCGTGACGCCCCAATCCTTCACGCACTGCTCGAAGCCCTGGCCGATCAGCCTGCCGACCTTCTCGTTGTCGAAGGTGACGGTGTAGCTGTTGCTGCCCTGGAACGTGGGCCGGTCGTAGCTGACCAGGGCCAC
>JAJYMP010000459.1 GCA_021786915.1 Chloroflexota bacterium | reverse complement strand
ACGCGGCCGAGCAGTCCGGCGCCGACGGGCACCTCGACCACGCGGCCCGTGGTCCGGACGGTGTCGCCCTCCTTGATCGACATGGCGTCGCCCAGGATGACCGCGCCGACCGTCTCCTCCTCGAGGTTCAGGGCCATGCCCATCACCCCGCCGGGGAACTCGAGCAGCTCGGACGCGAGCGCCGCGTCCAGCCCGTAGATCTGGGCGATGCCGTCGCCGACCTCGACCACGGTCCCGACGCTGCGGGTCTCCGTGGCGCCGTCGAAGTCCTGGATCTGGCTCTTGATGATGCTGATGATCTCGTCTGACCGGATGGCCATCGCGTCTCCGTCTCGGGCGTTCGCAGGCTCCCTTCGGCCCGGTGTGCACCGGCGCCGCGGGCGGGGGGCTAGCGGAGGGGACCCCCCGCGTGTAGCTGGTCGCGCAGCCGCTCGAGGCGACCGCGGATTGAGGCGTCGAGCAGCTGGTCTCGGATCTGCACGGTGACACCGCCGATGAGGGCGCTGTCCACGCGGGTCTCCAGTTCCACCTTCGCGCCGGCCATCTCCTCGACGCGGGCGCGGATCGCGTCCGTCTCGTCGTCGGTGAGCGCCACGGCCGAGGTGACCGTGGCCATCACGATGCCGCGGTGGTCGTTGAGCAGGCGATGGAACTCCTCGCTCACGCGCGGCAGCGCGCTTGCGCGTCCACGGCTGACGAGCAGGTCCACGAGCCGCAGCGTCCCGGGCTGGACCCGCTGCTCGAGCAGGCGCGCGACGAGCGCCGACCGGTCGGCGAGCGGCACGGCCGGGCTGTCCACGATCCGCTCGACCTGTGCCATGCCGAGGACGCTGGCGGCGTACGCCAGGTCATCCCTCCACGCGTCGAGGCGGTCGCCGGCGAGGGCCACCTCGAAGGCGGCCTCCGCGTAGCGACGGGCAGCGGCGACAGGCCGGGCCATCAGTTCCTCGACCCGCCGGCGGACTCGGCGAGGAAGTCGGCGACGAGCCTGCGCTGGCGGTCGCCGGTCATGCTGTCTGCCACGACGCGGCTGGCGGCCGCGAGCGCGAGGTCGGCGACCTCGCCCCGGAGCTCGGTGATCGCCTTCTGCTTCTCGGCCTCGATCTCGGCGGCGGCGCGCTCGCGCAGGCGCGCGAGCTCGTCGCGCGTGGCGGCCATGTCGGCCTCCCGCGCCTCGGCCGACGCCCTCTGGGCACGGGCGATGATGTCGTTCGCCTCGCGGCGCGCCTCGGTGATGGCGGCCAGGCGCTCCTGCTCGGCGGCCTCGCGATCCCGCCGCGCCTGCTCCGCGTCCTTCAGGCCCTCCTCGATCCGCAGTCGGCGGTCCTCGAGGGTCTTGACGAGGCCCCCGAACGCCAGCATCCGGACGATGAGGAAGAAGACGATGAAGTTGGCGGCGGAGACGATGACCCAGAACAGGTTGATCTGGAAACCCGGCCCGCTGTCGGCGGCGCTCGACGCGGCGGCCTGACGGGCCGCCTCACCGATCAGCGCGAGCATGTCCATGGGCGTCCTCCCGAACGGTCGTCGGGACTACTTGATGAAGATGGCCAGCAGGCCGACGACGACCGCGAGCACGCCGAGGCCCTCGGCGAAGGCCGCCAGGATGATCGCGAGACCGCGGATCTGGCCGGCGGCGTCGGGGTTGCGCCCGATCGCACTCGACGACAGTCCGGCGAGGATGCCGATGCCGATGCCGGGGCCGATCACGCCGAGGGCCGCAAGGCCGGCGCCGAGGTGGTCCATGTTCTGTGATCCTCCGTTGTCCCGGGCTACGGCCGGGCTTGCTCCCTGGGGTTGGTGGTCGGTGGGCTAGAGGGCGTCGGCCGGGACGGGCCACGCTGGGACGCTCGTGCCCCCCTTCGCCTCGTGGTGCTCGTCCTCGCCGTGACTCTCGATCGCGGCCAGGGTGAACATCAGGGTCAGTGTCGAGAAGATCAGCGCCTGGACGAGGTTGAGCATGAGCTCCAGCGCGATCAGCGCCATCGGGATGATGGCGACTGTGAGCGCCGTCATGACGCCCAGCGCCACCTCGCCGCCGTAGATGTTGCCGAACAGTCGCATTGACAGCGTGACGGGCTTGACGAACTCGAGCATGAGCTCGATCAGCCCCACGAACATCAGGATGATGCCGTTGCCGATCCCCTGGCGGAACGAGCCGATGGGGAAGAACTTGCCGAGGTAGCCGCGGACGCCGAGGTGGCGGAAGCCCTGGTACTCGAAGAACCCGAACGCGACCAGGGCCAGGCCGATCGTGATGTTCACGTCCGAGGTGGGGGCCCGGAGGGCCTCGACCTTGCCGACGGGCGGGATCAGGCCGCTCCAGTTGCTGAACAGGATGTACAGGAAGAAGCCCGCGAAGATGGGGATGTAGGGCTTCGCCTCCGGGCCGCCGAGCGACATCCCGAAGCCCTCGATCTGCTCCCAGACGTACTCCATGGCGTTCTGGACCTTGCCCGGCATCATCGCGCGGCCGCGGGTCATGAAGAACAGCAGGACGATCACCAGGACCGAGACGATCCACATGGTGAGGATCGTGGACGTGATCGAGACGTCGAAGACGATCAGGGCAACGGGCGCCGAGGCCGCGTCCCCCGCCGCGCGCCAGAGGATGGCCGGGGCGGGCAGCTCCAGGTTCCCGTTGATGAAGCAGACCGGGAAGGCGCAGGCGCCCCCGACGTTCTGGGGGTCGTACGGCGGCGCCACGATCATGGCGATCACGTCCACGACGATGACGAGCGCCAGGAGCAGCAGGATCTTGGTGCGCGTGCTCATGCCCGGCGCCAGTCCCTCCGCGAGTCCGTCGACACGTTTCCTCCAAGCAGTCAGCCGCGCGGGTGGCCGCGCCATCGTGCCTGTTCCGTGGCCGGTCTAGTCGAACCGCTTCAGGAACCGCGAAATCATCCGCCAGATGCCCACGGCCCCCACCCCGGCGCCTCCGAGGAAGCCCACCAGGACGAAGACCGGCAGCGTGCCGAGCTGCTGGTCAAGCCAATAGCCGCCCGCCACGCCGGCGAGGGTCGTGACCAGGAGGACCATGCCGATCTCGGAGAACAGCGCGAGATAGGCTCCGAGGCCAGTGTTCATGGGCGACCCTTTACCGCGCGGGAGATCATAGCAGAGGCCCTCGGCCCTCCAACACGGCCGGATCGGTCCATGCGCGCCCCAATTGTCGGCCTCGCCCGTCGATTGCCCGGATCGGGCGCCTCGCCCGCCCGAGCCCTACCCGTCCCCTTCAGGACCCTCGTAGCT
>JAJYMP010000634.1 GCA_021786915.1 Chloroflexota bacterium | reverse complement strand
GCGTGGCCGAAGCCTCGGCCGGCCTGGTCCGCGACGCCGTCCTGCGCGAGCTCGACCGCGGCGGCCAGGTGTTCTACGTCCACAACCGGGTCGAGACCATCGAGGCCCAGGCCGAGCAGCTCCGGCGGCTCCTGCCAGGGGCCCGGATCCTGGTGGGGCACGGGCAGATGCCCGAGGGCGCGCTCGAGAAGGTGATGCTCACGTTCGCCGACGGGGCCGCGGACGTGCTGGTGTGCACGACGATCATCGAGTCCGGGCTCGACATCCCCAACGCCAACACGATCATCATCGACCGGGCGGACACGCTCGGCCTCGCCCAGCTGTACCAGCTGCGCGGGCGTGTCGGGCGGAGCTCACGAAGAGCCTACGCGTACCTGCTGTACCGGCGGCGCGAGCGCATGAGCGAGGAGGCGCGCAAGCGGCTCCAGGCGATCTTCAACGCGTCCGAGCTGGGCGCCGGGTTCCAGATCGCGCTGGCGGACCTCGAGATCCGGGGCGCAGGCAACATCCTGGGCGGCGAGCAGTCGGGGTTCATGGCGTCGGTCGGCTTCGACCTGTACTCGCGCCTGCTTGCTGAGGCGGTCGAGGAGGCGAAGGCGCGCCGCGACCGCCGCGCGCCGGTCCGCGAGGTGCCGCAGGCCGTGGTGGACCTGCCGGTCGACGCGCACCTGCCCGATTCGTACGTGCCCGACGAGGCGCAGAAGCTCGAGCTCTACCGGCGGCTGGCGCGCGCCCGCACGGCGGGCGACCTCGCCGCGTTCCGCCAGGAGGTGAGCGACCGCTTCGGGCCGATGCCGACGCCAGTGCTCCGGCTGGTCGAGGTGGCGGAGCTCCGGCTGTCAGCCGAGACGGCGGGCGTCGCGTCGGTGGCGCGGGAGGAGGGGTGGCTGGTCGTCCGCTTCGGGGCGGCGCTGTCGCGGGCGACGGCGATGCAGCTGCTGGCGCCGGGAGCGGCGGGCGGGGCGGCGCCTCTGCCGGGCGTGCGGCAGGGGGACATCACGTTCGCATCGAACCAGGTGCGCATCCGGCTGCCGCGCGACCCGCTCCGGTCGTGGACTCTGACGCAGGCCGTGGTGGCGCGGCTGGTGGCGGCGGCGGGCGGGGGAGCGGTGGGCGGCTCGATCGGGGAGCCGGAAGCGAGATGAGCTGGCTGGCGCGGTTTCGCCCCCCGCGGCGCCGCCGGTCCGCACGGGTGGTGCTGCTGGACCCCGACGGGCGCGTGCTGCTCTTCCGCCAGCTGCCCACTGCAGATCTGGCCGACAGCCCGTACTGGTACCTGCCGGGCGGCGGGATCATGTCGTTCGAGTCGATCGAGGCGGCGGCGCGGCGTGAGCTTCGCGAGGAGACAGGCATCCGGGAGGTCGTCCTCGGCCCTGTGATCGGGCAGCGGCCGAAGGTGTCGTTCGTGTTCCGCGGGCGCCGCATCATCCAGGACGAGTGGTACGTGGCCGGCTGCGTGCCGAGCCCGCACGTTGGGACCGGCCGTCACGGCGACGGCGAGGCGCGGGCGGTGGCGGCGCATCGCTGGTGGTCGCTTGCGGACCTCGCCACGACCGGCGAGACGGTGTTCCCGCCCGAGCTCGCCGGGCTGGTTCGGGCTGCGACGACATGGGTGGCCAGTCAACTCCGAGACGGCGCCCGTGCCGGTGGCTGAGCTCCTCTGCTTCGACGCGGCGGCACTCGCCAAGCGAGTCTGTCGGCTCCTGCAGGCGTCGCACGGCGCGCTGGGCGAGGCGACGAGATCGCGGCGGCGCTGGGCGGCTCGGCACGCGAGGGGCACGGGACCGGCGTGCTTCGGGTCACTCGCCCCGCGAGTGAAGACCCTGGCTCCCGCGAACGCAACTCGGCTCGATGCGCCGCTTGCTCTAGTCTGCGCGAATGGACGGAGCGAACGCTGTTGATGGGTACCTCGCAGCAGTCCCCGAGCCGCACTGCGAGCTGCTCGCCCACATCCGGGCGCTGATCCACGCCGCCTGTCCCGAGGCGACCGAGACGATCTCCTACGGGATGCCCGCGTTCGAGCTCGGCGGGAGGAAGCTCGTCTGGTTCGCGGCCTTCAAGCGGCACTGCAGCCTGTTCCCGGGGAACCCGCACGTTCAGGCGGCGCTGGGCGAGGGGCTCCTGCCGTTCCTCGGCGAGAAGGCGACGATCCGGTTCTCGGCCCAGCACCCGATCCCCGACGAGCTCGTCGCCCGGCTGGTCGCGGTCCGGATCGCGCAGGTCTCGGGCGCGGGCGGCTGACCTCGCGCGCGGCTGACCAGATCGACTGACCCAGATCGACTGACAGGCGCGGTGCGCTACGCCTTCCGGATCGCGTCCCCAACGCGGACCGCGCCGCCCTCGACCACACGGGCGTACATCCCGCGCATCCGCAGCGACCGCCCCTCGGGCGTCGAGATCCAGCGGAGCGCGTCCGTCCCGAAGCGCGAGGCGAACTTCGCGCAGCCCGTGTGCGGGCGCTCGGTCACCTCGCCCAGCGCCTCGCCCAACCGCAGCCGCGTGCCGGCCGGCAAGTTCGCATCCGACAGGTCGAAGTCGGCGTAGAGCTGGTCGCCCGCGAGGGGCCAGCGGGAGCGGTCGGGTTCGGCCGCCTCAAGGACGCGCGTGTTCATGATCGTGAGCTGCGAGAGCGGGTCGGCCGAGCCGTCGGGCGTGGACTTGCTGCCCCTGGCGAGCCAGCCGTCGCCGACCAGTCCCTCGGCCGGGTCCAGTCGCGCCTCGTCCACCACCTCGCGCACGTCCCGGTCCGGACGCCGCACGATGAGCTCGATCACGGCGCCGTCACGGGGCGCGGCCGCCACCCGCGCCGTGACGGCGGCGAAGTCGCGGTCGGGGCCGGCGATGGGGCTGTCCACGGAACGATCATCGCGCATCGGCGCCAACCTCGTCGCCTGCCCGCCTTCGAACACGTCGCTCTGCTCGATGCGCCAATGGACGACGACGAACCCCCGGCGAGCAGCCTGCGCGACGGATGCCGACGGTCCGGCAGGTCGCGAGGACGACGCCGACGGAGGCGGATGGCGCGTCCGCTACCACCAGGGCACGCCGCTGTGACCGTGGTGGCGGAACGCCACGCCGCCAGCCATGAGCTCGGCACCGCGATCCTCGCCCAGCTCCTCGACCTCGGCCACGCCTGCTGGCCGGATGGCGACTTCACCACCCACGACCGCGACCACGTGATGGGGGGCCGGCACTTCCTGGCCCAGGCCGACGGCCGGGTCGTCGCGCATGCGGCGGTCGTGCCGCGCGTGCTC
>JAJYMP010000340.1 GCA_021786915.1 Chloroflexota bacterium | reverse complement strand
GCCGAGGTCCAGCAGTTCCTCGAGGAGATCGAGGCGGGCGTCCTGTACGTCAACCGGCGCGCCGGCGCGACCACCGGCGCGTGGCCGGGCGTCCAGGCGTTCGGCGGCTGGAAGGGCTCCGGCTCGACCGGCAAGGCCGGCCTGTCGATGTACTACGTCGCCCAGTTCCTCCGCGAGCAGAGCCACACCGTCGTCGACTGACGCGCCGCACCACGTCGCCGATCCGAGCCCCCGGTTCGCCGGGGGCTCGACGATTTCGTTGCCCGTGCTGCCATCGTCTTGGGGCGCGGTGCTTCCTCGTGTGGAAGCGTGGGCGACGGGATCGCATGGCACGGGTGCGTGCCAATCGGCGACGAGCGACGCGACAGCTCAGTAGATCGCAACTCCGCGCGGGGGCGCCCGGGCGGCGGGCGGTGTTGACGCGGCGCCACCAAATCTGCCGATGGGGTCGCCGGTCGGGCGTTTCGTTGGCCACGGATCAACAGGTGCCCTTGGTTGGTGGTCCAGCCCCAACGCTCGGCCTCGAGCCGGGCCACGGAGCGAGATTTCGTGGTCCAGCCCCAACGCCTCGGGGCGGAGCGGGGCCCTGGAGCGAAACTTGGTGGTCCAGCCCCAACGCTCACGGCGCGAGCCTGGGCAGGGGAAGCCCCGGGGCCGCTGCGAGGTGCTCGTGGCGCTCGAGAACGCCTCGGCTCACCGCGCAGCCAGCGCTGCCGATCCCTCCAGCGTCACCGGGCGTCATCGTCCTCTGGCACCGGCGGCTCCTCGCCCGGGGTCTCGTCGGGCCTGCTGGTGTGATGCCCGGTGCGCCTTGACGAGCGGGGCCAGTCGCGCGCGACCAGCACGAGCGCGAGGACGATCAGGAACAGCAGGGCCATCGTCGTCAGCGCGGCTTCCACCGCGTCAGGATGCACCGTCCGGGCGGTGTCCGCGCGGATCCCGTCGCGGGTGCCAAGACGTAGGTCCAGCGGGCCGATCGGCCCCTCGGTGAGCACCGGCGCTCTGCTAGAGTGATATGCACTCTGCATAACCTGTATGCGTTCGGCGCGCCCACCTGCTGGACGCATTGTGTCGAGGGACTCCGATGACGACTCCGCTCCAGGCGCGTCCCATCCCGGACATCGTGACTGCGCTTCCCGGCCCCAAGGCCCGTGCGCACATCGAGTTCGACCACGCCTGGACGAGTCCGAGCCTCCCGCGTGCCTACCCGATCGTGCCGGTTCGCGGCCTCGGCTGCGCCATCGAGGACATCGACGGCAACGTCTTCCTCGACTTCGCCGCCGGCATCGCCGTCAACTCCACCGGCCACAGCCATCCCGACGTGGTGAAGGCGATCCAGGCGCAGGCTGCCGAGCTCCAGCACTTCAGCGCCAGCGACTTCTACCTGCCGATCTACGCGAAGGCGGCGGCGGAGCTCGCCCGGATCTCGCCCATGAAGGGCAAGACCAGGGTCTTCATCGGCAACTCCGGTGCGGAGGCGGTCGAGGCGGGGCTCAAGCTGGCCCGCCACCACACGGGCCGCCAGAACGTCATCGCGTTCCTCGGTGCGTTCCACGGCCGGACCTACGGCGCCGTCAGCCTGACCGCGTCGAAGGCGAAGTACCACGCCGGCTTCGGCCCGATGCTGCCGGGGGTCTACCACGTGCCGTTCGGGCTCGACGGCCTCGACGAGATCGAGAGCCGCGTCTTCAAGCGCCTAGCCCCCGCCAACGAGTTCGCGGCGGTCATCGTCGAGCCCATCCAGGGCGAGGGCGGCTACGTCGTCCCGGAGCCGGAGTTCCTGCCCCGCCTCCGCGACCTGTGCGACCGCCACGGCATCCTGCTCATCGCCGACGAGGTCCAGTCGGGTGCCGGCCGCACCGGCAAGATGTGGGCGATCCAGCACTGGGACGTGGAGCCCGACATCCTGCTCACCGCCAAGGGTATCGGCTCGGGCATGCCCGTGGGCGCGATGATCGCCAAGGACAGCGTGATGACCTGGGGCCCGGGCGCCCACGGCAGCACCTACGGCGGCAACCCGGTGGCCCTGGCCGCGCTGCTCGAGACGATCAGGCTGCTCGAGGGCGGGCTGATCGCGAATGCCGCCGTCCGGGGCCGCCAGCTCATCGAGGGCCTGACGCCGCTCGTGGACCGCTTCCCGGGAATCGTCAAGGACGTCCGCGGCAAGGGCCTGATGATCGGCATCCAGTTCGACTCGGGCGACACCGCGGAGGCCGTGCAGATGCAGGCGTTCGGCCGCGGCCTGCTCGTGCTCGAGGCGGGCGACGACTGCGTCCGGATGTCCCCGCCGCTGGTCGTCTCCGAGGCCGAGGCCACCACCGCAGTCCGCCTGTTCACGGCATCGGTCGAGGCCGTCGCGACCCATCGCAACGAGGCATCCGCCGAGGTCGCACGCGAGATTGCCGAGGGCCTGGCCGCTCCGGGCGTCGAGGCGGCCGGCTGACCCTGGCGCCCTTGGACCAAACCCCTGGCGTCGAGGCGGCCGGCTGACCCCTGATGCCGAGGATCCGAACCCTGGGCGCCGGTCCGGCTCCGGCCGCCTGGCGGCCGCTACACTGGCGGCAGTCCATGCAGGCTGCATATCGCTGATGCATCGCGCGCCCGGTGGCAGCCCCGGCAGCGCCGAGGAGCTCCAGGTCCATGCCCGGCAAGGTCACCTCGATGCGCGATGCCGTCGCGGCGCTCGTCCGCGACGGTGACACGGTCGCGATCGAGGGCTTCACCCACCTGATCGGCTTCTCGGCCGGCCACGAGATCGTGCGCCAGCACAAGCGCGACCTCGTGCTCGCCCGCATGACGCCGGACGTCATCTACGACCAGATGATCGCCGGCGGCGTCGCCCGCAAGCTGATCTTCAGCTGGCTCGGCAACCCGGGCGTCGGGGGCCTCAACGCCATCCGGCGGCGAATCGAGCCCGCCAGTCTGGCGGGGGAGCGGCCCCTCGAGATCGAGGAGTACAGCCATTTCGGCATGGTGGCCCGCTATACGGCTGGCGCCACCAACCTCCCGTTCATGCCGCTTCGCTCGTACTTCGAGACCGACCTGCCCAAGGCGAACCCGCTGATCCGGCCGATCAAGTCGCCCTACTCCGACGAGGTCGTCTACGCCGTCCCGCCGCTCAACCCGGACGTCTCGATCATCCACGCCCAGCGGGCCGACGCGAACGGCAACGCCCAGGTCTGGGGGCTGCTCGGCTGCCAGAAGGAGGCGGCGTTCGCCGCCGACCGCGTGATCATCGTGGTCGAGGAGCTGGTCGACGAGAGCGTCG
>JAJYMP010000683.1 GCA_021786915.1 Chloroflexota bacterium | reverse complement strand
CACCTCTGATGGAACAGCCGCGACGATGGGCTCGAGGACGGCCTGAAGGGGCACGGAGGGCGTCGGGTCTTGGCGGTCTGGGCCTCGCTCCTGTCCGGCCGGCTAGCCTCGATTTCCAGTGCACCATGATAACCGATTGCACAGAACCGGTGTGATTCCGGCCGTCGAAGGGCCAGCTACCCACGACGAGGCGAGTCTTGCGTAGCCCCTCCGCGAGGAGCGGCGGCGAAGCGTAGACAGCGCGATGACCAGGCCGCGCGATTGAGCCTCGTAACGGGGTATGACCGAGGGCCGACGGGGTCGGAAACCCGGAAGGCAACACCGAAGCCCCGATATGGCAAGGGGTGGAGACCTCGGCGGGGTCGGAGACCGGGGCATGGCAGAAACCTGAGCAGTCGGAACGCGGAAGACCTCCCGGTGTCGCGAAAGCGTATGCCCCACCCGACAGGCCAGTCCCAAGGGCGGCAAATGTGCCGGGAGGAGTCGGCGGACGGCATAGTACTCCGAGGACGGGAGAGCCGTCCATATGGGCAAGGCCGCCCACGGTTTCAGCGAATCAGCCCTGCGGATCGCCCTACGCAGAGGGGGAAGCACGAACGTACGCGGGACTGGAGCGCATCGCCGGAAGGGCCAAGGCGGCGCCGCACGAGCGGTTCTCCGCTCGGGCTCGTCACTTGACGGTGGGGTATTGCACGGAGACGTTTGGCATGTTTCATCCCCCGGCACAATTCGGTGGACAAACGAGCACTACCGGGAGAATCAGGCGGCGGGCGACGCCGTGGTGGCGGCCGGCGGTTGAGGCGCCAAAGCGGGCGGCACGCTCGGAGTTTGGAGATGTGCCAGTTCCTCATCGAACAGGCGGTCGATCCAGTGGCTTGAGGCCGGCGCCAGGATGCCCAGGGCAACGAACGGGGCCTCGCCGCGGTGAAGGCCACGCCGGAACGGCTCGACGTTGTGACGGTAGACCAGCAGGGCAGGGGTAGGAAGCTCTGGTGTAGGCCACGGTGGGCGCGCACGTGATGGCGCACCTGGGAGTTGAGCCGCTCTATGACCCTGGAAGAACGGTGGCAGTTGCGTAGCGCGTGCCAGATCTCGGTGACGGCCTCGAGCGGCGCCGCGATCCCCCACCTAGCCTGGAGTTCCTCTTGCGTGCGGGGCACGCGTTCATGCAGCTCGCGCCGGTCGGCCCAGGCCCAGGCGACGAAGCTCACCCGGGGCGGGCCATGCCGGGCGAGCAGTTCGGCGTGTCGAGCCGCAAGTTCCGGACGGAACGCATGCAGGCGATCGCCGGGTCCTCCCAGGATGGTGGCCAGCTCGTTCAAGTCCGCGTCGCGCAGAAGGTCCAGCACCGTGGCGACCTGGGCGCGAGCAGTGGTCTCATCGATCAGGGTGCCGTCGGCAGAGACGGGGGAAAGGGCGAGGCGCGCCTGCATGTACAGGTAGGCGGCGGCGTCCACGCGCCCTGTGACCGCGCGCGCCTTGGCCGCGGCCGCCTCCAGGGCTTGCAGGCTGGTGGCCTTGCGGGGGCGGCCACGGCCGTGGCGAGGCTGGGTCTGAAAGTCGAGGTCGCGCATGAGCCTGTCTACGCGCGCCTTGGCCGTGCGCGCTTGATGGGCTAGCTGACGCACGACGGCCGACATGCGGTAGAGCACATGAAAGACGTCGGCCCCGTCGGCCGCCTGGTCGACAAACTCTGCCTCCTGCGTCGCCCGGAGCAAGGCCGCGCCCTCGTCGCTCACCAGGGACCGCGCCTTGAGGCCCCGGCCGTCAAGGTCGAGCGTATGCACGCCCCAGGTGGTTATGTCCACCTCGTCGCCCTGGCTGGCGTGCAGGACAGCAAGATGGTCGTCTTCCATGAGGATCCGCACCGGCTGGCCGCGGTCGTAGAGCTCGTCGGCCGTGGCATGCACGGGCACGGCCGGCATGGGCGGGGCGTCGAGGGCGTAGCGTGCCCTGTGCGCTCCCTCCTTGATGAGGCCCGAGATCTTGCCGGTGCTCACATGGCGTCCGAGGATGGTCTTGATGCAGGCCTGGGTCTGGGCGTTGGAGGCGCAGGCATCCACGGTGAGCGAAAGGACGGCGCGCTGGACGAGGGCGTTGCCCACGTTGATCCGGCCGTCGTCGGCCTTGGGACCTGGCGGCTTGGGGGCGAGCGTCGCGGCCAGGGCGTCGCGGCCGGAACGGACGAGGACCGAGGCGCGCTGACGCGAGATGCCATGGCTGCGGGCGATGTCGCTTGCGCCACCGCGCCGTGGGAGGGCGAGGGCGGCGGCGACGGCCTGGACACGGGCGGCCAGGGAGAAGCTCGGACGAAGAAGGGCGCCCTTGCGTGCGCCAGGGCCTTGCTCTACAGTCAACGCACTTCCTCGTTGTCAACCGGTCAATGAAACACGCCTGACAGTTCCAGTCTGATCTGAACAGGAGGACAGTCCGTTGCCTCGCCGCCTTCTTTCGTTTTTTGTTGCCTTGGCCGGCTTGTTCGTTGTAGCACTGCCGGCGGCACCATTGACCGCGGCTGGCATCCTGCCGAAGTCAGGTATCTGGTCGGCCACAGCGCCCGCAATCGACGGTCCCAACGCCAAGGTCCACACGGTCGTCAATTTCTGGGTAGTAAAGGGGAAGGTACAGAACTGGGGCGGAGCCAGCCCTCCCCTGGTTGGCGGCGTGTTTGGCAGTGTCTCCGGCGACTCTTACTGCTCGGCGCCGTTCGCGTACCCGAGCGTCAGCCTCCACGGTAATTCTTTCTCCGGCGCGTTGAAGCTCGACGGCGGCAAGGTCATCTTCAAAGGCACGTTCACGAGCGCCACAACTGCCCACGGGACTTGGGAAGAGACCGGCCCGTGCTATACGGGCGTCGTTGCCTGGACCGCCAAAGCCGGCGGTAAAGCCCCGACAGGTGTCAATCCGGCGACGGGAGCTCAAACCGAGTCTGGCGGCGGCAAGTGCTCCCCAGGGCCGTGCGGTTACAACGCAGGTGTGGTCGCCTACGTGAACGCCGTGGACCGGCACGCTGTCGGCCCTAAGGGCCAGCAGGAGGTGTACCTTAGCCTCCACTTCACCAACGAACGTGCCTCGTTCTCGTTCCAGCCGAACTCCCTCGACTTCGCCCTCAAGTTCGCGGATGGCAAGCTCAGCGGCTGGCCTACAGGCGACAACCCGGTGAAGCTCTCCAACGGCACGATGGTCAACTGCGGCACCTGGCCTGCACCGGTCCAAGCACCTCCAGTTCCGAGGGGGGCCAAGTCCGGCCCGCTCAACCTGTGCTTCAGTGG
>JAJYMP010000110.1 GCA_021786915.1 Chloroflexota bacterium | reverse complement strand
GGAGGTCGCGTGCCCCTCCTCCCCCCAGGCGGCCTCGGCGCCCTCCTCTTCATCGGTCTCCTCGCCGAGACTCCCGAGCTGCACGACCGGAGCCTCCGAGTCGTCGAGGTCGTAGGCGAGGGTCGGGTAGTGCAGCTCGTCGAGCGTGGCCGCCGCCTGTTCGGCCGTGGCCGCGATCAGGACGTCGCGGAAGCCCGACGCCGGCCCGGCCGGCTCGAGTCGCGGGAAGAGCGCGGCCGCGAGCTCGCGCGCGATCGCGGTCCACGGGATCTCGCCGTCGTCAGCGACGAAGTACAGCGCCCGGTTGGCGGCGAGGTAGTGCACCGACGGGCTCTCGGGGGATGTCTCCGCGTGCCGGAGCCCCCCGGCGAGGGAGATCGAGTACTGGAGCTCGAGCGCACAGACCTGGAGCAGCGGGAGCTGACCCAGGAGCGTGCGGTCGAACTCGTCGGTGGTGCGCGCGTGCGCCTCGATGACGCGCCGGAGGAGATGACGCCGCTCCCCGACTCGCCCGTCGACGACGGGGTTCACACGCGGGTCGACAAGCTCGAGGATCCGTTCCTCGACGACACGGCTCAGGTCCTTGACGCCTGCCTCCCGCATGCAGCGCCATGCGTCCGGGGGTCGCTCGATCACGACCGAAGCGAGGACCTTGCCGAACTTCGCGGCGAGCCCCGGGCGGTCGTCGAAGTACAGCCAGTCAGGCCGCTCAAGGACCGGCACGGAGTTCGGGATGCTTGGCCGGTCCCCGCGGCCCGCAAGCAGGCCCGGGTCGACGGCCCCCCTCGCGAGCTCGCGTTCGAGGATCCTCCAGCAGGCCATTGCCAGGGAGCGTTGGTCGGGCGACAGCGGGTTGTGGCCGACGGCGTCTGACAGCTCCTCGAGGACCCGGAACGCGTCCTCGGCGTCAGGGTCGTCCTTGACGCCGAGTCGGCGAAGCAGCTTGGCGTACTCGCGAACCTCATGCGGAAGGCGGAACGCGTAGGGCTCGAGGCCGTGCTCATTCCAGAACACCTCGTCCGCGCGCAGCGACCGGCCGCCAAACACCAAGCACCGTTCACCGGCGAGGATGTCGATGTCCTGGTCGTCAGCGTGGTTCTCGAGGAACAGGTAGATCTCGCGACCGACCGCGTGGCCAGTACGAACGAGCTCCAGCAGGTGCTCCGCGACCTGCGCGACGCTCGGCTGCGACTCCACCCCGAGCCACCTGAGGTAGTCGGCGATCGATGTCTGGGCCGGCATCGGCGAGTCGAGGAACTCGGCTTGGGTTGCAAAGAGCGACGCGCTGAAGCGCGCATAGACCTCGGCCGGCCGGCGCCACTGGCTCGACCTGTTCGACGGCAACCAGGCCATCGTCCGGAGCGCCCCGAGCTCGGTCCATGTTGGTTCGGGCTGCTTGCCCACCCACGCCAGGACCCGGAGGATGTCGGCGGTCGACGCCCGGTTCGGCGGGACCTCGGTCAAGACGCGGACGCGACCCAGGATGTCGCTCGCGCGCGGCGACTCCCTTGTCCCCAGCCAGGCCAGGGCAGCCCGATCGGCGTCATGGTGGTCGCCGCCGACCTGCACGATCGAGGCGCTGGCGCCGAGAGCGTTGGCCACGTCCTCGCTCGCGAAGTAGGCCGCATCGGGGCGGATCCATCCGTGCTCAGTGGCGGCCAGCGGGAGGCGCCGCAGCCCGTCCCGGATCCCTTCGTCGTCGCGGAACTCGCCAAGGCGGTCCGCCAGGAGCCGCAGGATGAGGCGACGCTGTTCCTTGCCGAGCGCGTCGCCGAACGCGTCGACCTGAGTGGGCAATCGTCGGAGATACGTCTTGAGGTCCAGCGTGTCGACCCCGACGGTCTCGAGGAACCCGCGCAGTCCCGGGAGGGCAGAGAGGTCGACAAACTCCGTCAACTCCAGCGGGTCCTCGAAGTTGCCGACCATCACGAGCTCCGAGAGGGGAGCGAGGCCGGCGCCGGCTGGGTAGATGGGGAGATCGGCGAGTCGCGCCTTGAGATCGGTGTCTGTCTCGAGCTCAGCGGTGCGACCCGCGAACCAGCCAAGCACGGCCTTGGGCGCGAATGCCCCCGCGGTGTACGCGTCACGGAGCGCCACGGCCCCGACGCCCTCGAGCAGCTCGATTGCGTCGGCGACCCCGAACGCCCTGCTGAGCTCGCGGACCCGGGGATAGGCCTCGAGCGCCTGCGGCCCGACGAACTGAACATCGGCGATGGCGCTGAACATGCGCGCGGTTGCGTCGTCGGCGATGAACACCGAGTCTGGTGCGCCGAGGGCGCCATCGCGGCAGGGGGCGATCGCGCTGGATGCGATTGCCGCCTTGCCATCCGCCGACACGCGCTTCGGCTCGAGGAGCTCATCGACAGCCGCGAGCAGCCGGGCCACGGCCTCCGGGGGCCGGAGCGCCTCGGGGATGGCCTCGGTCTCGACCACACCCTCGAGGCCCGCCGCCCGGAGGGACCCCGCCACGTCGGAGGCGGTTAGGTTCCGAAAGCCCGCGGGTCCCGGCATCGAGAAGGTGTACGAGCGGAGGTCCTCCCGCAGGAGGGTGATCCCGAGGGCGGCCAGTTCCTCCTTGGCCTCGGCCTCCGCGGCCTGCACCGAACGGAACACGTCGGAGGGGCGGTGCCACTGCTGGTCGGTCCCGAACGCCACCTCGCTCGTCGGCAGCACGGCCAGGACGGCCTCCCAGAAGGCCGCGAACACCGGGTCCTGCGGGCGGCTTGGTGTTGCTGCGGCCTGAACCGCAGCAATGAGCTTCCAAAGGTAGGTCGGGCCGAGCACGTCTCGCAGTCGGGGGAGCGACGACGCGAGGGCGGATGCGGCGCCGCGGACGGCGGCGCGGTTCCAGTCGGACTGGAAGTCGGCCTCGAGGACGATCTTCTTCCGATCCGACGATGTGAAGAAGTCCGAGTTGATGTGGAACGGGAGGCCGGTGACCTGCTGGGTCGGCAGCCCCTGAGCGACCACGCCGCTGACCTCCCCGCCGCGCGGAACCGCAATGGTGACGGTCGACGACCGCTTCGGCTCGATGCGACCCTCGGGCGCGGCGCCGCGGATCCTCGCCGCGTCGGCGGAGAAGTCGCCGGTCAGCAGCACCCACTCCTGCAGCTCGTCGCCGTCCGATACCAGGACCCGGTCGTGGTCGGTGAGTCGCTCGATCTGGTGGAGGGCGGTGCCCTCCCGCCGCAGTTCGATCGAGCGCAGCTTGCGGAGGAAGAGGATGCCTGTGGGCAGGGCTTGGCCGACCTCCTGCTCAATCTGACCGATCGAG
>JAJYMP010000712.1 GCA_021786915.1 Chloroflexota bacterium | reverse complement strand
GGATGCGCTCAGGGCGCCTTGGGCGAGACCATGCGACAGCGGTCGCGGAGCGGGCAGATGTCGTGCGCTGGACGCTGCGCATGGCAGATCTCCCGCCCGTGGTGGATGAGCAGCACGTGGGCGGCGTACATGTGCTCGCCGTCGACGAGCTCGAGGAACAGGTCGTGCGCCTGGTCTGCCGTGGCCTTCTCGGGGATGAGACCGATGCGCTTCGACACCCGCTCCACGTGGCGGTCGACGGCCATCACCGGCGCCCCGAAGCAGAACGCGAGCACGATCGACGCGGTCTTCTTGCCGATCCCGTCGATCGAGGTCAGCCAATCGCGCGCCTCGAGGACCGGCAGCTCAGCGAGGAACTCGAGGTCGTACGCGCCCCGCTCCTCGCGGATCCGGGCGAGTGTGGCCTGGAGGCGAGGCGCCTTCTGCGGCGCCAGGCCGCCGGGGCGGATGACGTCGATGAGCTCCGGCAGGGGCGCGTTCTCCACGCGGGACCAGTCGGGCGGCGGCGCCGTCGGCAGGCCGTCGCCGCCCCAGCCGATGCCGGGGTGGTGCTCCTCGGGCGTGCGCTCGGACGGGTACGCGGCCCGGAGCGCCTCGTACGCCTTCTCCGCGTTCACGTCGGCCGTGTTCTGGGTCAGGATCGTGAGGATCAGCTCGCTGACGGGGTCGAGCCGGCGCTCCCAGTGCTGCGGCCCGTACCGCTCGGTGAGCCCGTCGAGCACGAACGGGACCAGCCCGGGGCGATACCGGCGCAGGTACGACGCCCACTTCTTCGCGGGGTCGGGGGCGCGGCGCTTCTTCGCCGCCGGCTTCTTCGATGCCGGCTTCCTCGCGGGTGTCACCAGATCGTCTCCACGTCGTAGAGGCCAATGAGCAGTCGATGGTACGCCGCGGGCGATCCGCCCCCGGTGGGCGTCGCTCCCCCTCGTATCGCCGCCGGGAGGCGTTAGGGGCGGACGTTTCGAGATGAGCGCCGTGGGGCGGCGCCAGGAGCGATTCGAGGCGCGCCGCACTCCGGTCAGGCCGCGGCGGCCGACGCCTCCAGCTCCTGGGCGCGCTCCCGGATGTCGAGCAGCATCCGCCGCGTCATCTAGATGTCGCCGGACTCGAGGAGCGCCGAGAACCCGATGGAGCCGGCGAGGAGGGGCGTGCGGCGGAGCAGGGGCATGGCGCAAGGGTCGGGCGGGCGGACACTCGAGGGTGAGGGCCGATCAGACCGAGTTCGCCGCGACCTGCGGGGACGGCGTTGACGCCGATTGCCCGGTGGGGACGCTCTACGACGAGCTGGCTCGGGCCAGTCGCTCCCCGCACGCGACGAGCGGCGATGCGCCCGCGGCGATCGCCTCCGCGAGCGAGATCGGCGGGTCCGAGGCGCCGACGGCCCGGGCGCCGACCGCGGCCAGCGCGTCGATCCCCTCCGGCGTCACGCTGCCGCCAACCGCGATGCAGGGCACGCCCGCCGCCCGGGCCCGCCGCGCGACGCCGAGCGCCGTCTTGCCGAACGCGGTCTGGGCGTCGATCCGCCCCTCGCCCGTGAGCACGAGGTCGGCGTCGGCCAGCGCCGCGTCGAAGCCCGCGGCCTCCATGACGAGCTCGATGCCGGGCCGGAGCTCGAGCGCGCCCAGCCGATCGGCGAGGCACAGGAGGCCGAAGCCGACGCCACCCGCCGCGCCGGCCCCCTGCGTGCCCCGCTCGGCCCGGCCCGTCGCGGCCTCCAGCGCATCGGCCCAGCGAGCGAGCCGCTCGTCGAGGCGCGTCACGTCCTCTGGGGAGGCGCCCTTCTGCGGCCCGTAGACGGCAGCCGCGCCTTGGGGCCCCAGCAGCGGGTTGGTCACGTCGCACGCCACGCGCAGGTGCAGCCCGGCGAGACGCGGGTCGAGCCCGGCCAGATCGACGGTGGCGAGGTCGCCCGGAACGCGCGCGCCCAGCGCGGCCATCAGCCCCGCGGCACCGTCGGTCGTCGCGCTGCCGCCAATCCCGAGGACCACCTCGCGGATCCCCGCGTCGAGCGCCGCGCGCAGCAGGTCGCCCGTCCCCGCGCTCGTGGCATGCGTCGCGTCGCGCTCCCCAGCCGCCACGCGCGACAGCCCGGACGCCGCGGCCATCTCGACCACGGCCGCCGAGCCGTCGTCGCGGACGAGCCAGGGTGCACAGATCGACCGGCCCAGGGGATCGCGCGCGACCGCCTCGCGTCGCTGCCAGCCGCCGGCCGCCTCGATCGCGACCAGTGTCCCCTCGCCGCCGTCGGCCAGCGGCGCCAGCCGGATCTCGTCCCCGGGCCGCGCCCGTCGCCAGCCCTCGGACAGAGCCTGCGCCACCTCGACGCTTGTGAGCGTGCCCTTGTACGAGTCGGGGGCGATCAGGACGCGCATCACCGCGCGCCGCCCGGCCGCCGCCCGGCTCACTCCGCGGGGGCCTCGCCGGCTGCGGCCCGGCGCCGCTCGAGGTACTCGGGGATGCGGATCATCGGCGGCCGCTCCTGGTCGGCGACCTCCTGGACCTCCAGGGACAGCCGCCCGTGCCCGGAGCGCGGGAGCTTCATCGTGTGGCCGAGCTCCGCGAACAGCCGTGCCCGCCGTCGCTCCTCGAGCCGCTTCATGACGGCCTGGAGGATCACGAACGACATCTTCGACAGCCCTTCGAGCTCCTGGTTGCGGTGCAGTCGCCGCTCGAGGTCCACCTGCCCCAGGCCCTCGATCCCCACCTTCTCGAGCGAGTCGATGAGGTGCCCCATCTCCACCGCGTAGCCGGTGAAGAACGGGATCTGCTCGAGCAGCGAGCGTCGGCCCGCGTACTCCCCTGCGAGCGGCTGGATGAAGCCCGACAGCTCCGGGAAGAACAGGTTGATCAGGGGCCGCGCCACAAGCTCGGTCACCCGGCCGCCGCCGCCCTCCTTGAGCACCCCGCCCTCGACGATGGGCCGCTGGTAGTAGCCCTTGACGTACTGGAGCCGCGACTCCACCAGCAGCGGACCGAGAGTCCCGTAGACCATCCGGCTGTGCCAGTTGCGGACGTCGGTGTCCGCCCAGACGATGATGTCGCCGCTCGTCTCGTAGATCGACTTCCAGAGCGCCTCGCCCTTGCCGCTGAACGAGCCGTAGCGCGGGAGCACGTCCGGGTGCTGGACCACCCGCGCCCCGGCGTCGGCAGCGATCTGGCGGGTGGCGTCGGTCGAGGCGGAGTCGATGACCAGCACCTCGTCGAGCAGCGGAACCCGCTCCTGCATCTCGCGGATGGCGCGGGTGACGATCGGCCCGATGGTGTCGGCCTCGTTGAGCGTGG
>JAJYMP010000682.1 GCA_021786915.1 Chloroflexota bacterium | reverse complement strand
ATCCCAGGGAGGCCACACCCGTCGGCGGGCAGCGAGGATACGAGCCAAGCCGCCGGACACCCGAGAGGGTGACACTCACCCGATGATAGGCGCGTGGTCGAGCGCCGAAGAGCAGCCGTTCCCGACGGATGGCGCCTCGGCCCATCGCGGCGGCGGGCCGACACCGCCGCCGCGAACCGCCGACGATTGCATTTCGGTTGCGCCGCCCTCCGGGGACTTGACGGACGGCCGACCGTCCCCCATCCTCCGGAGCCTGATGGCTCACACCACTGTGTCCTGGTTGATGTGCATGCGTGGGCGGCCCCGTCGTTCGGAGACGGGCGCCGAGACTCCCGCGCGCTGACCACGAGCAGCGAGTGACAGCGGGGATCTCGGAGCCGAGGTCCCGGGGCCGCGAACCACGAGGGTTCGCGGCTCTTTCGTTCTCCGGCCAACACGACGGGTAGCCGCCGAGCCCGACCCCCAGGGGCACCTCGACGAACCGACGACAAGTCACTACGACCGGAGAACCAACCCGATGAGCAGCTTCGATCCCAGCGCCCTCGGCAACCTGCGCCCCGAGACCCAGGCCATCCACGCCGGCCAGATCCCGGACCCGACCACCAAGTCGCGCGCCGTCCCGCTCTACGCCACGACCAGCTACGTCTTCGACGACGCCGCCCACGCGGCGCGCCTGTTCGGGCTCCAGGAGTTCGGGAACATCTACACCCGGATCATGAACCCCACGACAGGCGTGTTCGAGGAAAGGGTCGCCGCGCTCGAGGGCGGCGTCGGCGCGCTCGCCCTCGCCTCGGGCCAGGCCGCCGAGACGCTCACGATCCTCAACCTCGCCCGGGCCGGCCAGAACATCGTGGCCTCCTCGAGCCTGTACGGCGGCACCTACAACCTGTTCCACTACACGCTCGCGAAGCTCGGCATCGACGTCCGCTTCGTGGACGGGTCGGACGCGGCCAACTACGCCGCGGTCACCGACGAGGACACGCGCGCCTGGTACTGCGAGACGATCGGCAACCCGCGACTCGACGTGGCCGACCTCGACGCGGTCAGCGCCGCAGCCCACAGGCAGGGCGTGCCGCTCATCGTGGACAACACGTTCGCGCCGCTCCTCGCCCGCCCGTTCGACCACGGCGCGGACATCGTGGTCCACTCCGCCACCAAGTGGATCGGCGGCCACGGCACCGTCATCGGCGGCGTTGTCGTGGACTCCGGCAAGTTCGACTGGAAAGCAAGCCCGCGGTTCCACGAGGACTTCGTGGCGCCCGACCCGTCCTACCACGGCGTCAGCTACACCGAGGCCTTCGGTCCGCTCGCGTTCATCCTCAAGCTTCGCGTCGTCGGCCTTCGGGACGTGGGCGCCGCGATCTCGCCCTGGAACGCCTGGCAGTTCATCCAGGGCCTCGAGACGCTCCCGCTGCGCATCCAGCGCCACAGCGAGAACGCCCTCAAGGTCGCCCAGTGGCTCCAGGACCGCCCCGAGGTGGAGTGGGTCAACTACCCGGGCCTCGGGTCGCACCCGTCCAACGCCATCGCCAGGCGCATCCTCACCGGCGGTTTCGGCGGGATGATCACGTTCGGCATCAAGGGCGGCGTCGATGCCGGGCGCAGGCTGATCGACAGCGTCAAGCTGTTCAGCCTGCTGGCCAACGTCGGCGACGCGAAGAGCCTGATCATCCACCCCGCCAGCACCACCCACCAGCAGCTGAGCGCGGACGAGCAGGCGGCGAGCGGCGTGACCGAGGACCTCATCCGGCTCTCGATCGGCATCGAGCACGTCGACGACATCCTCGCCGACCTCGACCAGGCGCTGCGCGCGGCGACCGCCTCCCCGGTCCAGCCGACGCCCGCCGGGGCCTGAGGCCAGCACGATGTCGTCGGACGCGACGCTGCGCCCGGGGGGCTCCCGCTCTCCGGGTGACGCCTTCGACCTTCCCAGCGATGCCGCCGGCATCGAGGGGCTCGCCGCTGCCGGCCGGGTGCCGGCCGGCGCCCCCGAGCCGGCGGCTGCGGCTGTCTGCCCCGACACCTCGGCCGCGTTCGGCACCGGTCAGGTCGAGACGGTCTCGGTCGGGCGCCTGACGCTCGAATCGGGCGCCTCGCTCCCGGTCACCGTCGCCTACCGCCACGACGGGCCGGGGCCGGACGCCCCGCAAGTGCTCGTGGTCCATGCGCTCACCGGGTCGGCCGACGCCGCGGGCGACTGGTGGGAGCCCGTCATCGGTCCCGGCCGCGCGCTCGACACCTCACGGGTCGGGGTGCTGTGCGCCAACCTGCTCGGCGGCCGGTATGGCACGACGGGTCCCACTTCGGCCGATCCCGCGACCGGCGCCCCGTACGGCGCCGCCTTCCCGCAGCCCACCGCGCGCGACCAGGCAGCCCTCATGTGGTCGCTCGCGGACCGCCTGGGCATCGAGCGGTTCGCGCTCGTGGCGGGCGGCTCGCTCGGCGGCATGGTGGCCCAGGAGGTGGCGCTCGCGCGACCCCCGGCCGTCGGCCACGTGACGGTCCTCGGCGCTCCGGCCGCGATGGGAGCCATGGCGATCGGCTGGAATCACATCCAGCTCGAGCTCATCGACGCGCTCGGCGAGCGCGGCCTGGCCATCGCCCGGCAGATCGCCATGACCACCTACCGCTCGGAGGCGGACTTCGACGGGCGGTTCGGCCGGCGGGTCGAGGCCGACGGGCGGTTCTCGGTGTCGTCCTACCTCGACTACCAGGGCCAGAAGATCCTCGGCCGCTTCGACCCCGAGACGTACCGCGTGCTGGTCCGGGTCATGGACAGCCATGACATGGGGCGGGGGCGCGGCGGGGTCCGGGGCGCGTTCCGGGCGCTCGGGGCCGCGGACACGGGGCTGACCGGGATCGGGATCGAAGGCGACATCCTGTTCGGCCCGGAGCAGGTCCGCGGGCTTGTCCGCGACGCGGCGGGCGCGGGGGTGGACGCGGTGTATCGCGAGATCAGCTCGTCCAAGGGCCACGACGCCTTCCTGATCGAGTGGGAGCAGCTCACGGCGTTCCTCGAGGAGGACCTGGCCGACGGGCTGGCGCGCTCGCGGCGACGGGTGGCGGCGACGGCATAGGCGTCTCCCGGGTTCCGGGATGGCCATCGCGCCGCAGCCGGGCCGCCCACGGTCGGCGCGGCACCAGCGCCGTTGGTGGCGCGGGCCCTCCGGGCGGCCTACGCCGGCGCGGCACCAGCGCCGTTGGTGGCGCGGGCCCTCCGGGCGGCCTACGCCGGCGCGGCACCAGCGCCGTTGGTGGCGCTGGCCCCACAGGCCGCCCACGG
>JAJYMP010000544.1 GCA_021786915.1 Chloroflexota bacterium | reverse complement strand
AACCCGCGTGTGGGGACCCCCGGTCGGCGTCTCCGGCACCCTTCGTCGAGTTGCAGGATCGGCAGAGCACCGCGCAGTTGCCGACGTCGAGGGGTGCGCCACCTGCTGCGAGCGGCACGACGTGATCGACGGTGAGGTCGCTGGCCGGGTGCGCGGCCCGTTGGTAGCCCGAGCACCAGTTCCCGGGCTCGCCACGCCATGCGCGAAGCACTCGGGCGCTGAGGCGCTGCCAGGCGCGCGTGCTGTACAGGGCGTTGTGGCGGCTGCGGTTCGACTGCCGGGCGTGCTCGGTGCAGCGACTGCCAGGTCGGCTGGTGACCACGCCGCAGACCGTGCAGAGCTTCATCAGGTGCGCCGACTGCCTGCGCGGAGGAGCACGAACCTCGCGGCGGTGCCGCGCATGACGCTGGTGACGCTCGATTGCACGCTCTTCGACATCACGAAGAGCGTGGCCGAGGCGGTTGCTGGGGTCTATCCGTCCCGGGTGCTACACCTCGGGGACCAGCCGATGCACGACGACCGGGTGGCCGGACGTCCCCTGACGCGATACTGCGCCCATGCCGCGTTCACCCCGGGCAGCCAAGCCTCCCAGCCCACGCACCGCAATCCAAGCCGTCGTCATTCAGATGGCCGATGCCGAGTGCGACGACTTCGACGACTGGCTGCGAAGGGCGACGGCTGCCGGGGGCGATCGCGAGCCGCTCATCAAGTTCGCCGCGTGGTATCCGGCCGTCGCCCAGCGCTGGTTCGACGCCGCCATTGCGGCCGGCGTGTGGGACGGCGGTCGCGATCCCGGTCGCAGCGGACGCGACTACTGCCGGCAGGCATCCACCTCGCTCTCGCACGCCGAGCGGTCCGATGGCGTGGTGGTCCACTTCATCGTCGAGTCCGACGTCCGCCCCTTTGTCTTTCGGGCGCGCTGGTGCCGTGAGCCGCCTCCCATCCAACTGGGCCGGCGGTGGACCGACGACCAGCGCCTGACCTGGGAAGAGTTCACGAGCGGCGAGCCGTGCAGGGGCTGCGGCCGTGGGTTCGTCGACGCGCGCGAGCGGAAGCCGATCCTCCAGCGGACCCCCGAGGAAGCGGCTGCCATCGAGCTTGAGGAGGCCGACTTCCGGGCGCGCCACCCGGACTGCGCCACCATGAGGTGGGCCTACGGCAGCACCGGCGTCACCCACTGCTCGGAATGCTGCCCGATGCCGCCGCTATCGCCGCGCCAGGTCGAGGTGATCACGCGCATCGCCGTGGACGTCGTCAAGCGACAGCATCAGGAGGCGCTGGATCTCGAGCGCCGCTGGCGTGCCGCGTCGGACGCCACCGAGGTGGGAGACAATCGTGTCCTACGGTCGTCGACGGAGGATGCGTGACTCAGTACACAGAGCGGGAACTGGTACTGCCGGCGCTGGCTCTTCTGGATGGCAGCCCGGCTGGCCTCACGACGTCGGACCTCATTCGGGAACTCACGCTCATTCTCAAGCCTGACGGCCAAGACTGGGAGATCCTGGCCGGGCGGAATGACACCTATTTCAGCCAGAAGGTTCGGAACCTGGTTTCCCACCGCACCTTGGTCGGACCTGGGCTCGAGACCTATGACGCTGGCCAGCAGCACCATTCGATTACTCCGGCAGGTCGCCGCTACCTCGCCGAGGCGCGCGACCGAGGCGAGGTCGCGCAGCAGCTGGTCCCTGGACCGGGCCTCCCGCCGACGGAGGTGTTTCCCGACTACCAGCTGGCGAACGAGGCGCCTGGAACTCAGGCACGGGAGCCGTTCTCAGTCGATCCCAACGAAGTCGACAGAGCCCTTGGCGCACACGCGGCCACGCAGAACGCCCTCGCCGCTTGGGTCCGGTCCAAGGGAATGGCCCCGCTCCGCCCGGGCGGTAGCGCCGCGGACTTCGATCTCGCCTGGGATGACGGCGTGACCTTCACCGTGGCCGAGATCAAGAGCCTGACCCGGAGCAATGAGAACGGCCAACTTCGTCTCGGGCTGGGCCAGGTTCTGCACTACGCGATGCTGCTGGGCGCCAACGGGCGACCCATCCGCGCCGTCCTGGCTATTGAGCGAGCGCCCAACGATCAACGCTGGATCTCACTTTGCGCTGCCCACGGGGTGGCGCTGGTGTGGCCGGGCGAGTTCGACCGACTCGAGACCATTGCCGTCGCCTGAGGCTGCGCTCAGTAGTTCGTGATCGTGAGGTGGGTGGTCTCCCGGTCATTGCGGGACTTGATCGTCCACATATAGGTCTTGTCGGCTTCTGCCACTCGCCACCGGTCCGACCGGTAGAGGCGCCGGATCATGGGCGTGTCCTTGATGACGATCATCACGCTTGCCGACAGGCCTTCGAGGACTCGCTGGAGCCGTTCCTGATCGCTGCCCCCGAAGGGGAGGTTGTCGTAGTCGCTGAAGTCGCTGTCGTAGGGCGGGTCGATGAACACGAAGTCAGACCGAACCGGCGCCGCCTCCCGGAGGAAGAGCTCGAAGTCTGCGCATCGCCACGTGGTGTTCTGCAGGCGCCCCAACATGCCAGCGCTGAAGAGGATGTCGAGCTTGTCGGCCAGCGATTTGCGGTTGTAGCTGATCCCGCCGTATGGGACGTTGAATTCCCCGCGCGAGTTGAAGCGGAACATTGCCGCGTAGGCGAACTCGCGGAGGAAGAGGAAGTCGGCGAGTCGAAGGTCGTTCCAGGTCCCCGACAGCCTCGCGCGGTTGTACCGCGCCCGGATCGACATGTAGAAGGCGGCGCGGACCGCGCCCTCCACGTTGGCCAGGAGGTCTGGGTCGGAGAGCTGCTGGCCGAGCGCCACCTGGATCCGTCGCATCCGAGTGAACTTCGAGGGCAGGTCCTTGGCCAGCCGGGCGGCAAACACATCGTCGAGTCCCGGGCCGGCCAGATCCAGTGCTCGGCTGAAGGCTCGTCTGCGGCCGGCGGCAGACACGGTGTCGAACCCGGATGATCCGTCCAGGAACTCGTCGGCCAGCGTCCGGTAGACATCATCGAACGCCCCGAGTCCGTCCCAGGCATGAGCGACGCCCGAGGCCGCATCGCGAAACGCCCAACGCTCCTCCGCCGCGGCTCGATACAGCTCGATGAGGTCCTCCGCGGCGTCATTCACCCACGCTTCGACATCCTCGGGAACGGCGAGGAGGACAGATCCGCCGCCCACGAATGGATCGATGAATCGCCCGGTCAGAGCTGGGGCCGCTGCTGCGATCGCTGGGAGTTCCTGGGACTTGCCGCCCGGCCACTTCAGGAACGGCGCCAGGCAGGGCGATGCCGCCAAG
>JAJYMP010000123.1 GCA_021786915.1 Chloroflexota bacterium | reverse complement strand
GAGCGGGTCGCCATCGAGGTGGCGTGCCCGGGCTCGCTGCCGGCGCTCGATGCCGCCGTGGAGGCGGCCGCCTACCGGATTGCCGTCGAGGCGATGACCAACGTCGTCCGCCACGCCCGGGCCCACCGGTGTCGCGTGCGCCTGAGCGGCAATGGCGTGCTGGTGGTCGAGGTGTCCGATGACGGAGAGGGCTTCGCGTCAGGACGCGGCGCGGGTGTCGGGATGATGTCGATGCGCGAGCGCTGCGCCGAATTGGGGGGCTCGCTCGGGGTGGACCGGACGCCCGACGGCTGGACGGTGGTCCGCGCGACGCTGCCGGTGACGGGCTAGACGACAGCCTCGAGCCGCCGGCGCCAGACCGGGGTCGGTGGGAGCCCCAGACCCCGGACCGGGACGATGCGGATGCCCGCGGACTCCTGGTCCGCGCCGGGTGCGGCGTTGCCCTCGATGCCGTCGAGCCAGGCGGCCAGCGCTCGAGGGTCGAACGGCTTGGGGATGAAGCGGTCGAACGTCGCCGGATCCACGTCGACCAGGCTCCGAAGACGTTCGACCGAGTGGCCGCTCGCCAGGGCGATCGCCCTGCGTGGGCACTGCGCGAGCAGCCGCTGCTGGGTCAGGCGGGGAGACACGGGGTCCTCCGGTTGGAGCACCACGACGTCAAGGGGCTGCTCCCGGTCGAAGTCGAGCAGGTCCGCGTGCCGGGGGAAGGACCAGCACGCGTGCCCGGACCGCTCGATGATCCGAACCGCCAGTGCCCGGATAATCGCCGTGTCGTCAACCCACCCGACCCGCAACGGCATGCTTCGAATGGTGTCCCCTGGAGGGGCCCGGGGCAATTGCGGCGCATGCCCTATTGCCCGGACGCACCGCGGACAGCGCGGTCCGGTCGTGCCGACCGACGCGTGGAGGAGTCCCCGCGACCGTCAGGCGGAGCCCAGGCCGGCATCGCGCGCCCGGACGATCGCCTGGGCGCGATCGGCGACCTGGAGCTTGTTGAGGATGCTCGAGACGTGGTTGCGCACGGTCTTGTCCGAGAGCCCGAACTGCTGGGCGATCGCATGGTTGGGGTCGCCGCGCGCGAGCCGCTCCAGGATCTCGCGCTCCCGCTCGGTCAGCTCCGGGAAGGCGGCCGCAGCGGCCGTGGGCATCTGCCCGGTGAAGAACGCCATGACCCGCTTTGCGACGGCGGCGCCGAAGATGACCTCCCCGTGGGCGACGGCGCGGAGCGCGGTCAGCAGCTCGTCGCGGTCGGCTCCCTTGAGCAGGTAGCCGCGGGCCCCGGCCCGCATGGCCGCGAAGATCGAGTCGTCATCCTCGAGCATCGACACCACCACGACGCGGACTCCGGGATCGGCGGCGACGATCCGGCGGGTGGCCTCGATGCCGCTCATGCCCGGCAGCCGCAGGTCCATGAGCACCATGTCGGGACCGGTCTCTGCGACCATCTCGAGCGCGGATTCGGCGTCCGGCGCCTCGGCGATGGATTCGAAGTCGCGGCTCGCGGCGAGGGTCAGACGCAGGCCCTCGCGGTACATCGGGTGGTCATCCACCACGATGACGCGCAGGCGACGGGCCGGGTCAGCGGGCGACGTCGGGACCGAGGAATCCATGTCCCCTCCGAGGCTGGCGCGCCGAATGGTAGGCGCCTCCCGGTGGCGCGTTTCGCCCGTTCCGCAGGCTGTCGCCCGGGTCGCGGGCCCGCCCTCGACTGAACTGCCCCTGCATCCTCCCGGCCCACCGGGACGCCGCTCCCATGCGCCCGGGACGCCCGGCACCGTACACCTTCGCTGTGCCTCGGGACCCGTACCAGGAGCCCGAGCCGAGCCGCAAGGAGCCCACCGTGAACGCCACCGCCAGCGCCTTCGAGACCGGCGACCCGGCTCCCGGCCGGCTGACCCCGGTCTGGGACGCAGGCATCGCCTACGGCGCCTATCGCGACCGCCTGTTCGCCAGCGTCCTGCGCTCCACCCGCGACGATGAGCTCGCCGCAGACATCGTCCAGGAGGCCTTCCTCGAGCTGATCCGCGCCGGTCAGCGGGGCGACCTCCCCGAGAACGAGCTCGCCTGGCTGCACCGCGTCGCGGCCAACCGCGTGATCGACTGGTCGCGCAAGCGGGCGCGCTGGGCGGGCCACATCCGTCCGTCCGAGGACGCCGAGGAGGCGCCCGAGACCGCCGTCCTCCGCCGAGAGGACCAGCGCGAGCTCCACGCCGCGCTCGACACACTGCCGAGCGAGACGCGGCGTGCGCTCCTCCTCGAGGGCGAGGGCTACCAGCCGGCCGAGATTGCAGGGATGATCGGCAGGACAGGGCAGGCAACGCGCACACTGCTCTGCCGGGCCCGGCGTCGCCTCCGCGACGGCCTCGCGGTCCCGGCAGCGTGACGATGACGGGGGGCAGGGAGGTTGACCGTGACCGCCGAGGTGGCCGTCCCCGCAGCGGCCGCTGGCCTCGCCCGGCCCACGACCCGCCTCTCGGCCAGCTCGCTCATCCGGATCAGCCTCTACTGGCTCGGCCTGTCGTCGGTGTTCATCGGGCTCAACCAGATCCTCGACGGCCGCATGGCGACGGGCGCGCTCGGGCCCGACGCGCAGCGCGAGGTGGGGGGCACCCTGTTCCGCCTGACGGTGGCGGGCTCGGTCATCGCGGCCCTCGTCCAGCCGACGGTGGGCACCCTGTCCGACTACACCGCCTCGCGATGGGGGAGGCGCAAGCCATACATCGTCATCGGCTCGACGCTCGACCTCGTGTTCCTGGCCGGCATCGCGTTCTCGAGCGACCTGGTCGCGATCGCCGCGTTCATCATGCTGCTGCAGGTCTCGGCCAACTTCGCCCAGGGCCCGTTCCAGGGCTACATCCCCGACCTCGTCCCTGCGGAGCAGACCGGCATCGCGTCGTCGCTGGTGGGCCTGTTCAGCGTGCTGGGGCAGGTCTGCGGGTTCGGGATCGCGGCGGCGGCACTCGCGACGGACTCGTTCGCCCTGGGCACGGTGGCGCTGGGCGTGCTCGAGTTCGCGATGATGTTCTCGGTGGTCGTCCGCGTGCCGGACGGGCCGCCGGCCCGCGACCGGGCGGGACGATCGTGGATCGGCGTCGTCCGCGAGGCGTGGGGCTCAGACATCCTCCGGCAGCGCAACTTCCTGCTGATCGTGGCCTCGCGGCTGCTGATCCTCATGGGCGGCACGCTGCTGCTCACCTTCTCGCCCCTGTTCCTGATGCGGACGCTGTGCATCGAGCATCACTCCACCTTCGCGCCGAACCTGCTGCTCATCGCTGCCGTCGTCGTGTGCA
>JAJYMP010000561.1 GCA_021786915.1 Chloroflexota bacterium | reverse complement strand
TCACGGCCACCCCGGATGGCCTGAAGGCACCAGCCAGGCCAGCCAGCGAGTTGAGCTTGAAGGTGGTCAGGACGGTGAGCTGATCGTTGACGATACGGTCGACGGCGAAGTTCCCGTAGTCGCCCACGAGGATCGAGCCGTCCTGAGCGGTCGCAAGGCCAGCTGCGGTGACGTAGATCGGCCAGCTGTTCAGCACCTGTCCCTTTCCGGTGAGCTCCACGAGGAGCTTCGGTGAGGAGTCCGCAACGTAGAGGTCCCCGGTCGGGGCGACCGCGATGGCGCTGGGAGAGAAGTACGTGCGGGCTCCGTTGATGTTCAGAACTCCCACGCCTGCATGAAGCACGGTGCTGAGAACACCGTTGGGCGAGATGAGCTGGATGCCGACGTCGTCGGCGACGTAGAGGCGGCCGTTGCTGCCGAGTGCCACCGCTACGGGTTGTGGCACCGAGACGCGGGTGGCGGGTCCACCTAGCCCCTTGAAGCTGAGGTGACCGTTGCCCGCCACGGTCCTAATGGTCCCGGACGGCGAGATCGCACGTACACGGTTGTTCCCGGTGTCGGCCACGTAGATCGTGCCGTTGGACGCCACCGCCATGCCGGCCGGGTCGTTCAGTTCGGCCTTGAGTGCCGGTCCGCCGTTGCCTGCGTAGCCGGCCTTGCCGTTCCCCGCGACGACCGTGAATGTGCCATTCGGCATCCGACGAATGATCTGATTGGTGCCTTGGTTGGCGATGAGAAGGTCGCCATTTGCTGCGATTGCGAGGGCCTGGGGGCGGTTCAAGCCAACAGAGGACGAGACCGGCGGTCGCGCCGCCGACGACGGAGTCGTTCGGTGTTGGGTCTTGGTGACCGGGGCTCCGGTGCCGAAGCTGAGCCCGAGGCCAAGGCCAGTGCCGACCAGCGCGAGCACGACGATCGCCGAGACCCATCGGTGACGCTTCCGCTGACGGCGCCGAGCTTCTTCGATGAGTGCCTGTTCGTCGGTTACCCCGGTGGGCGGAACGTCCGTCGGCGGTGCGCCGGTGGCGACGCCGCGAGATGCAGGCACCGGAACCGACTCGGGCTCCTGGGCCGCCTTCGCTACCTGGACCCCTTCGTCGTGCCTCGTTGCCATGCCGGTCACCTCGACTCCAGACCCACTCACCGGGGCCATCGTTCCCTCGACCCATTCAGGTAGGTAGGGTCCTTTAGCAATAATGCTACTATAGATAGCATCATGTTGGGTGTCCGGGTCGACAGGGAGGAGCCGACTGCGCTGCACGAGCAGGTGGCGGCTGAGATCCGGCGCGCGATCGCAGAAGGCGAAGCTCAGCCGGGGGAGCGGCTCCCGCCGGCACGTGACCTGGCAGCGGTGCTCGGTGTGAACGCCAACACCGTGTTTCGTGCCCTCCGGATGCTCCGGGACGAGGGCCTGCTGGAGTTTCGACGGGGCCACGGCGTCACCGTGGCGGGTTCCCCTGAACGTGGCGCCGTCCTTGCTCGGGCGCGCGAGCTGGTCAAGTTTGCACGGCAACAGGGCTTCCGCCGCGAGGAGCTCCTCCAGATGATCGAAAACCTTCCGTAGGGGCGCCCGCCGCTGGCTGTGGTGTCGCACGGGGGGTTGCGGCTGTCGGCTCAAAAATATCCGAGAAATCTCCGCCGAGGCCTTGACTTCGCGGCCAGATCGAGGTCTCCTCCGTCGTTCGAGGCGCTTGCTCGGCCGGCAGGGCACGGCATCATGTTCCAAAACCCCACGTCAGCGATCGATCGCGCGCGCCGTCGCGGCCGGTAAGGCGGCGGGCATGGTCGCCGTGTTCATACGTCGGGGACCCTGGGGTTATCTCCACGCCCATCGCGCCGAAGCTGCGTGCGCCGATGTCCGCATCGACTCGCTTGCCGAGCTCACGACGGCCATTCGACACGAGGATGGTCAGCCTTGATCGCGACGACGGGACCTCGTTACGCGCTGTGGCGCAGCCGTGCCCCGTTGGAGTTGATGTCGACGGTGAAATCCTCGCCGAGCGCCGCGGCGAGCCGTACCAGGGTGGACAGGGAAGGCTCGTGCTCGCCCGACTCCAGTCGGGCCACGTGCGGCTGGCGCATGCCGACCAGCCGGCCGAACGCGGTCTGGGTCAGGCCGTGCTCGCTGCGGTAGCGCAGGACCCGGATGGCGATGTCGTTGGCGAAGCGGGTTCGTTCGTACTCGGCCCGGTAGGCCGGGTCGGCCATGTCTCGCTCGTGGAGCTCCTCAGCCGTGGTCAGTTCCGACAGCTTTGCCATGATCGTCACTCCTCCAACTCACTCAGTCGTCTCGTTGCTGCTGCACAGGCCCGGGCGAAGCCGGTAGGGTCGTGCTGTGCCTCCGGGGCGACGGCGGCGATCACGAACCGCTGGCCGACGAGGCGGTACAGGGCTCTCCACGGGCTGCGTCCCGCTCGCGGCCGGAGCTCCCGTAGCCCGGAAGTTCCTTGGACCGCGCTGGTATGCGGGTACCCGAGGGCCGACCCGATGGCCTGAAGCTTCAGCGTCGCGCTGTAGAGGGCCTGACGTTCCCTCGCCGGGAGCCCCTCGCGCTCCTGTACTGCGTCGGGGTGGTACACGATGGTCCACACCAACGGATTATACCATGGTTGGTATCAGCGTTCGTCCTCCAGTCCCGGCTTCTGGCGCTGATGCGGCGGTTAGGCGCTGACCATGAGCCGATACCCGTAGTCGACGGTGTTGCGCTCGAGGAAGTCTTGGTGCCGGCGCCCAAGCGCGCATCGAGGCAAGGGAACCGGGCGTGCTCCATGACGCGTATTTCGGGCACGTATTCGGAAATGATCCACAGCTCCTCGTCATGCTCCTTGTCCCACGTGAAGATCACCTGACGCTGCGCGACCCGGCACATCTCCGCCAGGCCGGCATCGAGGTCGGTCCAGTGGTGGACGGTCATGATCGCCATGGCGGCATCGAACGCCTTGTCCGGGAAGGGCAGCGCCTCCGCAGTTGCTTGAACAAGGCGAGTGCCCTGATGTTGGGCGAGCATCACCGCGGACGGCTCGACGGCTACGACCTGTCCGGCGGTCGGTTCGTAGGCCTGCCCCGACGTTGACGACCGTCCGGGCGTCACCCAATGCTTCGCCGATCGCGCGGCCGCCAGGCGAGGGTCAGGCTTGCGGAGATGCTCATACCCGAGGCCGATCCGATCGTAGGTTGGTGCTCGGCACCGCCGTCATCGCTCACGATTGGGCCATCAGCGGCCTTCGCCCGGGACCGGCACATCCTGCGGCTCATCCGTTGGCATCGGGTGCTCACCACCAGCCAGGTGCA
>JAJYMP010000467.1 GCA_021786915.1 Chloroflexota bacterium | reverse complement strand
CCACGCGCGGCGGCGTGCGCGGACGCCGGCCAGAACCGGGGGCCCGCGGCGCGGCCCGTGCGCGCGGGGGGCGCTCCTGACCCTGACGCGACTCAAGCAGCGAGGGACCGGCGGATCGGGACGCTAACGGGCGCGGCACAGGCTCGGGCCGCAGGCGCTTCTCGCCGGTCTGGACAGCGCTAGGGAACCGTCCCTGGGCCGTGCGACGGCCATGTGCGGACCCATACGGCGGCGGTGGCGGTGTCGGGGTAGCCGGCGCGGCCCGCCGCCACGAGCGTGCGATTCACCGTCGCCAGCCCGTCAATCTGGCCGCCCGAGAACGACGCCTGCCACGGGAGCGCACTCCACGTCTCGCCGTCCGGGCTCGTGACGACGACGCTCGAGCCCTTGCCCGGGTCCGACCGCCAGCCCGCCGCGACGAGCGTCCCGTTGGCGAGGGCCAGCGCCTGGAGTCACAGCGGCAGCTGGTGCGTGATGTGCACCAAGTCGGTGAGCTCGATCGGCGACAGGTAGTAGCCATCCACACATGCTTAAGGACACTTATCTTGACAACGCCATTGTCATGGTTCTAGCCTAATGACTGCCCGGTACCACCGATCCAACCGGGGCATGTGCAGGAGGTAGATGCGATGACGCTCACCCGTCGCCCGTCGCCCTTCGGCGAGCTGCTGACGCTTCGCCAGGCGATGGATCGCCTGTTTGACGACACGATGTTCAGGCCATTCGCCGGCACGGAGTACAGCCGAGTGCCGCTCGATGTGCGGACCACGCCTGACGCGCTCCTCGTGGAGGCGTCCCTCCCCGGCGTGAAGCCCGAGGACGTGGAGATCACGGTCGAGAACGGCACGCTGACCATCAAGGCCGAGGAGAGCGCTGAACGCTCCTCGGACGAGGGCGGCTGGCTCGTCCGCGAGATCTCGCGCGGCTCCGTGATGCGCGCTGTCGCGCTCCCGAGCGGCCTCGAGGCTGACAAGGCCGAGGCGACCTTCGAGCACGGCGTGCTCAAGCTGCGGATCCCCAAGGCCGAGCAGGTGAAGCCCCGCCAGATCCGGATCCAGCCGGTGAGCAACGGCGAGGCAACGCAGGTCGAGACCAAGCAGGTCGAGGCCCGCGGTACCGCCAGCAATGGCACCGCGCAGCCGGTTCAGAAGGCCTAGCCGCGTGTCCGCCGCGCGCCGGCCCGACCGGGATGCCACCCGGCCCGTGTACGTGATCAGCGTCGCCGCGACGCTCGTCTCGGCGCATCCCAGGACCCTTCGCATCTACGAGGACGAGGGTCTGGTCTGCCCGGCGCGCACCCCTACCAACATCAGGCTCTACTCCGAGGAGGACATCCGCCGGATCCTGTGGATCCGACACCTCACTCGGGACCGCGGGGTGAACCTCGCGGGGGTCCGCACGCTGTTCGAGCTCGAGGAGCGCCTCGGCAAGCGGATCCTGGAAGCCCTGTACGACGAAGGCACCCGCGGCCGCGGGGAGGCTCCACCAGGGCCCGGGCCAACCGGGACCTCCGACGGGGATCCCTCCCCCGGCCGCTGACCACCAGACCACCCAGAGCACGCTTAACCCGTCGCGCCGGACCACCGGCCCGGCACGCAAGGAGAACTCATGGCGAAGCAAGCGACGAGAGTCGAGCAGGAGGCGCGGCCCGATGGGCAGCGCGAGGTCCCGCTCGTTGCGCTCCGGGAGACCGTGATCTTCCCGGAGATGATCGTCCCGCTCCAGGTCGGGCGGGAGAAGAGCGTCGCGGCCCTCAACGCGGCGGTCGAGGCAAGCGGCCCCATCGTGCTGGTCACCCAGCGCACCGCTGAGCAGGAGGACATCACCGACCCCTCCGAGCTGTACGGCGTGGGCACGATCGCGAAGATCGCCCAGGTCGTGCAACTCCAGGACGGCACCGTCCGGGCCATCGTCCAGGGCCAGAACCGCGTCCGCGTGGTCAGCTTCGCCAAGACGGCGCCATTCCTCTCTGCGGTGATCGAGGACCTGCACGACGCGGTCCCGACCGGCGTGGAGATCCAGGCGCTGATGCGCAGCGTCCAGGCGCAGATCGAGCAGTACGTCGCCAGCGGCGCACCCGTGCCGCCCGAGGCCGGCGTCGCCGCCCGCAACATCACCGAGCCCGGCCTGCTCGCGGACATGGTGGCGTACAGCCCCGAGATGTCCACCGAACAGCGCCAGGAGCTGCTCGAGACCACTGACGTCGAGCAGCGGCTCAAGCTCGTGTCCGCGTTCCTCGCCCGCCAGACCGAGATCCTCGAGCTCAAGGGGAAGATCCAGAGCGAGGTCAAGTCCGAGATGGACAAGACCCAGCGGGAGTACATCCTCCGCGAGCAGCTCAAGGCGATCCAGCGCGAGCTGGGCGAGGACGACCCGCAGCAGGCCGAGATCAACGAGCTGCGCGAGAAGGTCGAGAGCGCGGGCATGCCCGAGGAGGTCCGCGCCCGGGCGATCAAGGAGATCGACCGGATGAGCCGGATCCCGTCCGCCTCGCCCGAGGTCGGCGTGATCCGCACCTACGTGGACTGGCTGGTCGGGCTCCCCTGGAACGTCACCACGGACGACCGGCTCGACATCAAGGAAGCCGCCCGGATCCTCGAGGAGGACCACTACGGCCTCGACAAGGTCAAGGAGCGGATCCTCGAGTACCTGGCCGTGCGCAGCCTCGCGGACACCATCCGCTCGCCGATCCTGCTGTTCGTGGGCCCTCCCGGCGTGGGCAAGACGAGCCTGGGCAAGAGCATCGCCAAGGCGATGGGCCGCAAGTTCGTGCGCATGAGCCTGGGCGGCATCCACGACGAGGCGGAGATCCGCGGCCACCGGCGCACCTACATCGGCGCCCTCCCCGGCCGGATCATCCAGAGCATCAAGACCGCCGGCACGAACAACCCCGTGTTCATGCTCGACGAGGTCGACAAGATCGGCATGGACTTCCGGGGCGACCCGTCGTCCGCGCTGCTCGAGGTGCTCGACCCGGAGCAGAACTTCAGCTTCCAGGACAACTACCTCGAGGTCCCGTTCGACCTCCGCAAGGTGCTGTTCATCGCGACCGCCAACCTGATGGACCCCATCCCGGCGCCGCTGCGCGACCGGATGGAGATGATCCAGCTGCCGGGCTACACCCAGCAGGAGAAGGTCGAGATCGCCAAGCGGTTCCTGGTCCCCAAGCAGATGGAGAACCATGGACTCAAGGCGAAGCACATCGAGTTGACAGACCAGGTCCTCACCGAGCTCGTGCAGTCCTACACCCACGAGGCGGGCCTCGCGAACCTCGAGCGGGAGCTCGCCAAC
>JAJYMP010000408.1 GCA_021786915.1 Chloroflexota bacterium | reverse complement strand
GGATGCCCCTCGAAGCTCGTGAAGGTGAAGCTCCCGTCGCTGGCGAACTCCTGGGTGACGACCGCGGGTCCGGCCGTCATCACCACGTTGGACGGGAACCCGTAGTCAGTGAGGTTCGGCGCCCAGAACAGTGCGCGCCCGAGGAAGGTGCCGATGGCAGTCGTGCCGTCGGGGAGGAACGTGAACGTCCCCGGTCCTCCGGCGTTCACCACGACGGTCTTCGAGGTGTCAACGTTCGTCGCGGCGAGCATGTACGACCCGGTCACGGTCAGCACCGTCGAGCCGTCGGGCAGGCTGGTGGTAGTTGCATACTCGCGGTCGGCCAGGACGTCCATGTGGACCGTGAAGTCGCAATAGGTACCGCCGGGCAGGTCGAACGGCCCTGCCGGCAGGAAGGCGCGGTGCGGGTCGCTGTTGGCGGCCACCGGCGACGCCGCGAGCAGCAGCACCGCCACGGCCAGGGCGACCCCACAGAACCCGGTCAGCCTTCGACGCATGGCTCCTCCCTCGCCCCGTCGCATTCCGGCGAACGGAGCACAGCGCGCGAGCGGTCCCGCCAGTGGCTCGGCGCGGCCCGGGCGGCCGAGGTGTGGGCCGCGTGTCGACGCCCTCGCGGAATGAACGCTGAGGCCTCAGGGCGAGCGAGACATCGTGCGGAATCCATAGAGGCGGCGGCGGGCGTGTTCATTTCTTCGGACGCCCCCGTCGCAGCCTGAGCTCGGCCGGCACGGATGGCGTAAGCCGCTTCAAGAGCTGGGTAGAGCGATCGGAGGGCGCGATAATGGGGCGTGGCCAAGCGGGTCGCCAGCCCGGTCTTCGTCGGTCGTCAGGATGAGCTCGACCGGCTGACCGCGGCGCTGGACGAGGCGGCGGGGGGCCGCTTCAGGGTGCTCGTCGTGGGAGGCGAGGCCGGCATCGGGAAGTCCCGGCTGGTGGCCGAGTTCTGCGGCCGCGCGAGCGCAGCCGGCGCGCGGGTCCTCGACGGCGCCTGCGTGCCCCTGGGCGGAAGCAGCATTCCCTACGGGCCCATCGTCGAAGCGCTCCGTCGGTTCATTCGGAGCGCGGAGCAGGGCGAGCGCGACAGCGTCCTCGGTCCAGCGATCGGCGAGCTTGCCCGCCTGCTGCCCGACCTGGCCGAGCCGCCCCGCGTGGAGCTGCGATCGACCCCGGCATGGGCGCGCGGGCGCTTCTTCGAGGCCCTGATCGGGGTCCTCGGTCGCCTGGCCGCGCGGGCACCGCTGCTCCTGGTGGTGGAGGATCTGCAGTGGGCCGACCGGGCCACCCTCGACCTGCTCGCGTTCCTCGTGCGCAACCTGCGGGACGAGCGCCTCATGCTCCTCGCCACCTACCGAAGCGACGACGTCCACCGACCGCAGCCGGTGGCGACATTCCTGTCGGAGCTCGAACGGGTGGAGCGGGCCGAGCGCCTCGAGCTGGTGCCCTTCAACCTGGCGGAGCTCCGCCAGCTGGTGGGCCTGATCCTGGGCCGCGAGCCAGACTCCTGCCTCGTGGCGAGGATCCATGCCCGCACCGGGGGCAACCCGTTCTTCGCCGAGGAGCTACTCGCCCTCGGCGACCCGACGACCTCGCTCCCCGCGTCCCTGCGTGAGGTCCTGCTGGCCCGGGTCGAGGCGCTGGCCAAACCGACGCGAGCGCTGCTGCAGGCTGCATCGGTCGCCGGGACCCGCGTCGACCTGCCGATCCTTGCCCGGGTGCAGGGCGTCGAACCTGACGCCCTGAGCCCGCTGCTCCGCGAGGCGGTGTCCCACGGCATCCTCGTGCCACTCGACGGGACTGCCGAGCGCTTCGCCTTCCACCACGAGCTGCTCCGCGAAGCCATCCACGACGACCTGCTGCCCGGCGAACGCTCGCGCCTCCATGCCAGGATCGCGGAGGCACTCGAAGCCTTCTCGGCAGGTCAGGATCCGTCGCTCGCGGCCGAGCTCGCCCACCACTGGATGATGGCCGGCGAGCTGGCGCGCGCCCTGGCAGCCTCGGTCCAGGCCGGTCTGGCAGCCAGCCAGTCCTTCGCCTTGGCCGACGCGCAGGCTCAGTTCGAGCGTGCGATCGAGCTGTGCGCGCGGGTCCCGGACGCCGCCGGCCTGACCTCGCTCGATCGGCCCGGGCTGTTGCGCCTGGCCGGGGAATCCGCCGCCGGCGCAGGCGCTTTCGATCGGGGGGCAGCGCACCTGCGCGAAGCGGTCCGAATGGTCGACACCGAAGCCGACCCGATCCGCGCCGGCTTGCTGTACGACCAGCTCGGCTATCTGGCGCTGCTCGCCGGGGATGCCGAGGGGTCGTCGGCGGCCCACCGCGAGGCCGTCCGGCTGGTGCCGGCCGAGCCGTCGACGGCGGCCCGGGCCCGGGTCCTCGAGGGCTACGCGCGGCGCCTCATGCTCGACCATCTGGCGGACGAGAGCGCTGAGGCTGCCCTCCAGGCGATCGCGATCGCTCGGACAGTGGGTGCGCCCGACATCGAGGCCGACGCACTGGCGACGCTGGGCCCTGCCCAAGCCTTGCTCGGGGAGCCGGATGATGCAGAGGCCACCCTGCACGGGGCCCTTGACCTCGCGCTGGCGACCGGGGACGTGGTCGCGACGGCGCGTGCCTGGAACAACCTCGCAAGCATCCTCGAGGGAGAGGAATGCGTACGGGAAGCGCTCGCCGCGGCCGCCTGGGAGGACGCCCACGGCCTGGACCGCTCGACCGCCGCGCTGACCCGCTACATCGCCGCGTTCGCGCTTGGTCAGCTGGGGCGCTGGGAGGAGGCCGCGGACGTTGTTGCCCAGGCCGAGCGGGGCCGACCCGAGGGAGGCGCCGCACTCCTCCTTGAGATCGCCCACGCGCAGCTCGAGACAGGCCGTGGCGAGTTCGAGCGGGCCGCGCATCGCCTGGACCGGATCGACCCGTCTGCGGGCCCCAGCGTCAGGCCCGACGCCGAGTTGCTCGCCGCGCATGCCTTGGCCACGTTGCGCCTCGCCCGCGGCGAGCTGGCCGGTGCTCGTGCGGCGGCCGACGCGGTCCTCGTCCAATGGGACGACCTCACGCTGCGCGATCGCTCCTCTCACTGCGCGATCCTGGCCACGGCGCTCCGCATCGAGGCGGATCTCGCCGGCCTCGCGGGGAGGCGACGGGGCAGCTCGCGGCTGGCGGAGGCGCGGCAGCGCGGACGCGCCACGCTCGCGCGCGCCGAAGCGCTGTCCCGGGAGCTTGCCGGACACCACGCGACGCTGTGGCGACGACCTGGCGCGGTGCTCGCGCTGTGCCAGGCCGAGTCGGCGCGTCTGGAGCA
>JAJYMP010000514.1 GCA_021786915.1 Chloroflexota bacterium | reverse complement strand
GGCGAATCGAAGTCGTTGCTGCTCGCCGCCCGAGCAGCTCCCAACGAGCCGTCCCCCGAGGTGCGCGATCCCTGCCCGCTCGATCACCTCGTCGGCCGGCCGCGACTCGGCGTACAGGGACGCCGTCAGGCGAACCGTCTCCCGAACGGTCAGATCTCTCAGGAGGCCGCCCGTCTGCAGGACTGCCCCGACGAGGCCGCGCGAGACCGCCGCGGCAGGCGACATGCCGAGCACGCTGACGAGCCCCCGATCAGGTCGCCCGAGTCCGAGGATCATGTCGATCGTCGTCGTCTTGCCGGCGCCGTTCGGCCCCAGGAGCGCGGCGATCTCCCCGAGCTCGAGGCGCAGGTCGATTCCGTCGACCGCACGAACGGCGCCGAAGCTCCGCGACACGCCGCGGAGATCGACGGCGGCGGGCGGTGTCTGACCGGCGGACATGTCGGCGAGTCTAACCGGCTCGCGAAATCGGAACGCCGGGCCTTCCCTCGACAGTCGATTGTCCTCGCCCACGATCAACGATTTGGGCATGAACAAGCGCCCCCGGACGGACTCGCGGGCACACGAAGCAAAGCGGCCGACCCGCTCACCTGGTACGCGTTGCAGGGGTCGGAGGACAACGGCCCTCGGCAGCGCGAGCGGCTGACGCCGTGGGGTCGAGCAGCAGAACCCAGGGCCGCGCGCCGTCTCGCGTGTTCCACGTGACGAGCGCGTGAGGCGGGTGACCCGGCGCCCCCGCGGAACCTCGCTGGAGTTGTTACGAAGCTCCTGGCTCCGTGTGCCGGGCCGCCAGCGCGAGGGCGGTGACCCAGCTCCATCCGGCGAGGATGGCCAGTCGCTGGATGAGTCCCGCAACGGGGCGGAGTCCGCCGTTCCGCGACAGCGCTTGGCCGAACACCACGAGACCGCCCGGGACGAGGACGCCAGTGAGCGCCGATATGACCGCGCCCGTTGGCTTACCGGTCCTCGCGAAACGTAAGCCGTACGTCAGCGCGGCCATGCCCAGGGCGGCAAAGACCTGCAGCGAGAACAGCCCGTGGAGCATGCCGCGCCGACTCGGCTCCATCGGGGTGCCGGCTTCGGGAGCGCCGTATTCCACCGGATCGGTCACGAACACGCCGGCCCCGACGAGTCCGATGGCATACAGGCCCAGCAGGCGTGCCCCCCACCGCGAGGCAGCCGGATGGTCTGCTGGCAGGCGTCCGAGCCCCCGCGAACACGCCAGCATCAGCACCCCTGTGGCGATGAAGCTCGTCCGCTGCACCCAGCCCCGCTCTCCCAGCGCAAGGGCACTGACTGGCTCGCGCAGCGGTTCGTACCCCTCGCGCCGCACCCCCTCGAGCGTGAACACGGCGACGAAAAGCGGGCCACCGATCGCGCCTCCGGTGAGCAGCAGTCGGGTCCACGCATCGTGTCTGGTGCCCATGACGGCATTGTGCATCGTTCGCATCGATCCGCTCCCGTTGGTACGCAACGGCGCCGGCGGGCGACCGGTTCCTGCGCCTCGTGGCAGGACGAGGGGGGCGCGCTCAGGCCGCCGGCGCTGCTGTCGTGAGCACGCCCGGATCGGCCGACGACGTGGCCGCCTCGAATCCCAGCCGGCCGCGAGTCACCGCGATCAGGACGAGGGCGATCACGCCAGCGGAGCCGAAGGACAGGGGGCGGGCGCCGAGTGTTCCGTTGACCGGGGCCCGGTCCCGAGCCTGGCGCGCACCTGCCGGCACGTTCACCGCCGAATGCCGGCGCCGCCTGGGTATCCCCTACCCAACCTCTCGACTCCGGTGCGGTACGAAGACGCCCCTGCCGTGGCGCCCGGAGGCGATCGCGGCAAGCCCCAGCACCGATACTCGTCGGACGCGACGGACGGCACTGGCGAGCTGCAGGTCACGGCGAAAGACTCTCGTCGTCTGGTTGGGGAGGCAGACGCGATGAATGACCTTGCGCAGATCGAGCTCGCCAACCTTTGCACGCTCACCGGTGGCCGGGCCATCGAGTGGCGGCCGTCGGGTCGGGCGAGGACCTCGTGTGGTTCGAGAGGAGCCCCGGATTCTGGGCACACCTCGCGCGGCCGGATGTGGCGCTGATGGCTGACCGCTCCCGCTGCCACCTCATCAACGCGCCCGGGTGTGGACGCACCTCGCCGCCGGTGCGACGATCCGACTACAGCGTGCCCGGCGACCTGGCGTTCTAGCGGGGAGCACGACTTCATCTGCGGCCCGGCGTGGAGCCGGCCGATCGCGGACGGGAGCGCCGACGCGGCGTTCCATGTGACCGCCAGGGCAGGGCACCTCCCGCAATACGAGGCGCCGGATGCGTTCCGCTCGGTGCTGTTCGCCTGGATGGGGCAGACGCGATAGGGACCGCCCACCGACCGAGCCTGACGCACAACCCCGGGCTGCAGCTTGTCAAGAAGGCGGTTCCGCCCACGATCACTGATTCGGGCATGAACAAGCGCCCCCGGACGGACTCGAACCGCCGACGCAGGCCTTAGGACGGCCTCGCTCTATCCACTGAGCTACGGGGGCGTGCCGCGAGATTGTACGTCGCGGCAGATCCCGTCCCTCCCGGTCAGGGGCCCGCCGGCGACCCTGCCCTAGAATGCGGCGGTGGCCGACGCCTCCCCTCCCCCGACCATCACCTTCCTGACCCGCCCCGGCTGTCATCTGTGCGATGACGCCCGCGAGGAGCTGGCGGTCGTGCTCGCCGAACGGGGCGCCTCGGGTCTGGCCGTGCCGGCGATCGACGAGGTGAACATCGAGACCGACCCGGGGCTGCTCGCGCGATACCTCGAGACGATCCCGGTGCTGCTGGTGGGTACGGACGCGCTGGCGCTGGCGATGCGCCCCGGGGCCATCCGTCGCTTCCTGGACCACGTGCTCGACGGAGCCCCGGCATGAGCGCGGCGATCGGTCGGCGGGTGGTGGCTGCGTGCGCCGCGAGAGCACGCCGTCGGGGGCCGGCGCGTGCCTGACCTGACGCTGGCCGCCGCGATGCTGGCCGGACTCCTGAGCTTCCTGTCGCCGTGCGTGCTGCCGGTCGTGCCGGCGTACCTGGGGCAGATCGGGGCGATCGCGGCCGGCTCGGGTGGCGGAGACGCATCCCTGGCCGGCGCTGCGTCGGCGACGGTCGTCGGGGGAGCGTCTGGCGCGGTGCTGGCCGGCCGGCTGCGGGAGACCGAGGCCGGGCGCGAACGGTGGCTGGTGCTCGCGCACGCCGCCGCCTTCGTGCTGGGGTTCGGTGGCGTCTTCACGATCCTGGGTGTGACGGCGACCTACGCGGGCGGCATCCTGGCCCCGAAC
>JAJYMP010000409.1 GCA_021786915.1 Chloroflexota bacterium | reverse complement strand
CGAGGCGGACCTCGCCCGAGTCGGGCGGATAGGAGCCGCCTGCCAGTGCTAGGAGCGTCGACTTCCCTGAACCTGTCCGACCGACGATCGCGACACGCTCCCCGGGGCGCACGACGAGCGAAACGTCGCAGAGGACCGGAGTTCCCGGCTGGTAGCCGAAGGTCACATCGTCGAGCTCGATGCCTGCATCGCCGATCGGCTCCGCGGCAGGCGGAAGTGCCTCCACCGGCAGGTCCAGCACCTCGAGGACCCGCTCCGCCCCAGCGAGCGCCGCCTGCACGGCGTTCCACTGGTCACCGAGTGCGACGATAGGTGCGAAGAATCCCTGGAACAACAGCACGAAGGCCACGAGCGTGCCGAGGTTGACTCCCGCGGTCCCGAACACACCGCGTGCCCCGACGAAGAGGAGAAGCGCGATCACCGTCGAGGACAAGAGTGCCGTGACCGGCGTGAAGAAGGCGTTGTAGCGCACCGAGGACTCCTGGGCGACGAGCGTGCCGTGCAGCGCCCTGCGGAACCGCACGACGAACGCCTCCTCGCGGCGAAAGGCATGGATCGTGTCGGCGCCACCGAGCGTCTCGGAGAGCTGGGTGTTCAGCTCACCGACCGCGACCCTCGTCGCGCGCTCCGCGTCGCGGACCCTCACCTGGAGCCATCGGCTCACGAACACGAGCGGAGGGAGCACGACGAGCGACACGAGGCTGAGCATCGGGCTGACGACGATCATCGCGACGGCGATGGCAACGACCGACACGGCCTGGCCCACCAGGGTCGTGATCCCGTCGGTGAACAGCGTGTCGATGGTCTCAACGTCTGCGGTCGCCCTACCGATCGTGTCCCCGACCGGCGTCTGGTCGAGGTAGGAGACGGGGAGCGCCGAGAGGTGTGCGAACAGCTCCACGCGGATCGTCACGATGATCCGCTGGGCCACGATCGCCGCGAGGTAGCTGTACAAGTAGACGAGTGCCGCCCCCGCGGCGATGGCGCCCAGATAGGCGAGGCCAGACACGACGAGCCCAGCGGTGCGCCGAGGAACGAGGTCGGCGTTGACGACGTGACGCACCACCAGCGGCGGCACCACGCCGGCGAGTGCTGCTCCGACGACGCAAAGCGCCACAACCGCGATGCGGCCCCGCCAGGGGCGCGCGAGCGACCAGACCTGATCCCAAAAGCGCGGGGTGGAGGGCACGGTCCCTCCCGCGCCCGCACGCGGCGCTGACGAGAGGGCGCTCACGGCCGTGTTCCAGCGCCGTGAGAGCCGGTCTCGAGGCGGGCCTGGGCTCTCACAATCCGCGCGTAGAGGCCGTCGCGCACGACGAGCTCGGCGTGGGTCCCGATCTCGCGCACGCGACCGGCATCCAGTACGACGACGACGTCGGCAAGAGGAAACGCCGCGAGGCGGTGCGAGATCAGCAGGATCGTTGCTCGCTCCCCCTCGGGTGCTCCTGGACCGAACGCCGCGCGCAGCCCAGCGACGATCGCTGCTTCGGTGTGCACGTCCGCCGCCGAGAACGGATCGTCTAAGACCAGCAAACCGGGGACCTGGCCCTGCGCGGCGAGCGCTCTGGCGAGCGCGATGCGTTGGCGCTGGCCGCCTGATACGCGCACTCCCAGTTCTCCGATCTGGGTTGCGAGTCCGTCCGACATCTCGGCGATGTCGCGGTCCAACTCGGCCAGCGCGATCGCGCGGTCTGTGATCCGTGACGGGGAGCCGACCAGTGGGACCGACGCCCAGAGCGCCACGTTCTCCGCGACGGTCCCGGAGAAAAGGTGCGGTTCCTGCCCCAGATAGCCCACGGAAGCCGCGCGCTCTGCAGGATCCAACGACGCGGCGCGACGATTGCCAATCCAGACGTCCCCGGAGCTTGGCGGCACGATGCCGGCGGCGATACGTGCGAGCGTGCTCTTGCCGGAGCCAACCGGACCCGTCACCGCGATGAAGGCGCCCGCAGGGGCATCGAGGTCCAGATCGACGACCGCAGGTGTCGGCGCGCCTGGGTACGCGAACGTGACCGCATCCAGGCGGAAGCCCACAGGCGGACGCTGGCGCGCCACGTGCGCGCCGGGGACAGACATGGCGCCGGGGACAGACTTAGCGCCGGGGACCAGAGTCGCGCTGAACCGCTCGCGTCGCGAACCGAGCTCGAGCCGCAGCGGTGGGGCAAGCAGCGACGCAAGCCGGCTGTACGCGGCTCCGCCTGCCTGGACACGATTGACCATCTGGGGAATCCGCGGCGAGCGGGTCACGAACCGCGAGAAGAGCGCCAGGAATGCGACCAGGCCGCCGAGCGACATCGACGCTGCGGTCACCTGTCGGCCACCGACCCAGATGATGAAAACCACACCCGACGACAACACCGCCGTGTAGACAGCCGAAAGAGCCTCTTCGAGCCGGATTGCGGCGAGCTCGGCATCGGCCTGGCGTTCGGCGAGCGCGTGGACCTGCTTCGTGGCCGCATGGGTCCGCCCGAAGAGCCGCAGGAGCCTGAGCGCTCCGATCCGCTCCCGGAGGGCCACGGTGAGCTCGGCTTCGGTCTCGCGCGAGATCCGTGTTCTCTGGGAGACCCAAACGCCCGATCGCTTCGCCATCCATAGCGCCAGCGGGACCGGAGCGAGGGCGAGGAGGGCGATCACTGGTGAAAGGACGAACATCGTGATGATGAGCGACGCCGAGAAAAGGAGGGTGTCCCACGTCTCGACCATTACCTCGCCCACGCCGGTGCCCAACACCTGAACGTCGCCGATTGCTCGGGCCATCACGTCGCCAACGGGGATCGAAGCACCGCCTGGTGCTCGCGCAGTTAGCGCACCTCGGAGGGTGTCGGCTCGGACGCTGGCGACGAATCGCGTACGGGCGACCCCTAGCCAATATCGCTTGCCCATCCTCGGGACCTCGGTGGCAGCGGACCCGGCGGCTAGGAGGAGCGCCGCCGACGCGACATGGCCCGTCGTCCCCGTCCCTCGTTGAACCGCCTGGACAGCGTTGATCACGTTGCCGAGCAGAAGCGGCGGGAGCACGACCGCCACATTCATTGCGATGCCACACAGCGAACCGGCCACGATCAGCCATAGCAGCTGTCGGTAGTAGGGAAGCAGTCGCCACAGGTAGTGCCGGGTCATGGCGGTGAGCATCCTTTCTACTCGTCTGCTAGCACGGGCGCGGCGATGCGCCACCCCCCTTCTCTCTTCGGCGCCTCGACGATCGAGCCGCTGCTCAGGGAAAACACTTCGGCGCTTCGAACATAGTCGGGTTACCGTTTCGCGACGAGCTCAGCCGTGGTGACGTCGTGGACGCCCTT
>JAJYMP010000423.1 GCA_021786915.1 Chloroflexota bacterium | reverse complement strand
CGACCGCGTCATGCCGGTTGACGTGTACGTCCCGGGCTGCCCGCCCCGCCCCGAGGGCCTCATCTACGGGATGATGAAGCTCGGCCAGCTCGTCAAGGAGCGGCGCGGCCACTGGCCGGACCATGCTATCGGCCCCAGCGTGCCGCAGGACGTCTAGCGATGGACCGAACACTCAGGACCCGCCTCGAGGCGAAGCTCGCGGACCGGCTGACGGGCCCCGTCCGCCAGCGCCACGACCAGACGGAGATCCGGATCCGGCCGGCGGACCTGATCGAGGTCATGCGCGTCCTGCACGACGACTCGGAGCTCGAGTTCGTCATCCTGGCCGACCTGGCCGGCGTCGACACCGGCGACACGATGCAGGTGGTCTACCACCTGTGGTCGAACAAGACGCCGGACTGGCTGCGGATCATCGCCGAGGGCCTGCCCCGCGACGACCCGCGCGCGCCGTCCCTCACGGGCCTGTGGCCGGGCGCCGAGTGGATGGAGCGCGAGGCCTACGACATGCTGGGCATCGTGTTCGAGGGCAACCGCGACCTGCGGCGCATCTACATGCCGCCCGACTACAAGAGCTTCCCGCTGCGCAAGGACTTCTACCTGCCCGACGATTCGGCGCGCGGGCCCGGCGGGGGCGTCCGCCACGTCGAGGAGCCCTACGCGCCCCTGGCGGCGACCAGTCGCAGCATCCGCCGGACGGTGAAGGCCTGATGACCGCCCCCGCGCAGCCGCACTACCCGCACCCCTCCGCGGACGATCCGCGGATCATGCTCGACGCCCAGATCGGCCAGTACGAGCAGGTCCCGCCCTACCCGCCGCGCACCGAGCGCGAAGCCGAGTTCTACACGCTCGGCGACGGCGAGATGTTCCTCAACATGGGCCCCCAGCACCCGTCCACCCACGGCGTGCTCCGGGTGGTCCTCAAGATCAACGGCGAGAAGGTCGTGGACCTAGACCCGGTGCTGGGCTACCTCCACCGCGGCGTCGAGAAGCTGTGCGAGAACAGCGACTACCACCACATCATCAGCCAGATCGACCCGCTCGAGTACGTCAGCTCCCTGTTCATGGAATGGGCGCCTGTGATGTCCTTCGAGAAGCTGATGGACGTCCAGGTGCCGCGCCGCGCGGAGTACATCCGGGTCCTCACGGGCGAGCTCCTCCGCATCGCGAGCCACGCCCTGTTCCAGGGCTGGATGGCGCTCGACCTCGGCGGCCTCACCCCCATCCTGTACTCGTTCATCGAGCGCGACGAGATCGTCGAGATGCTGGCCGCGGTCACGGGCCAGCGGATGCTGTTCAACTACTTCCGCATCGGCGGCGTGAACGGCGACCTCAACCACGAGTTCATGTCCCGCCTGGGCGACTGGATGAGCCGCGCGGCCGTCCAGCACGAGGCCAACATCGGGCTGCTCAACGAGAACGAGATCTTCGTCCGCCGGATGCGCGGCATCGGCCGCGTGGACCGCGACACGGCGCTCCGGATGGGCGTCACCGGCCCCAACATCCGGGCCGCCGGGATCCCGTTCGACGTGCGCCGGGCGCACCCGTACTCGATCTACCCGGAGCTTGAGTTCAACGTCCCGGTCCGGGGGTCCAACGGCGGCGGCGACTCGCTCGACCGCTACCTGCTCCGGCTCGACGAGGTGCGCGAGAGCCTGCGGATCATCGACCAGTGCCTCCACAACATGCCCGACGGCCCGGTCATGGCCCGCCTGCCGCGGCTCATGCGGCCGCGGCCCGGTCGTGCCTGGGCAGCCGTCGAGTCGCCGCGCGGCCTGTTCGGCACCTACGTGATCTCCGACGGCACGGACCAGCCGTTCCGGTTCCGGATCCACGACCCCTCGTTCGTCCACCTCCAGCTCGTCGGGATGCTGATGAAGGACAACCTCATCGCGGACACGATGGCGGTGATGGCGAGCCTCGATCCGGTCATGGGGGGCATCGACAAGTGACCGCCATCACCCGTTCGCTGGGCAACGTGTCGACCGTCGGCAGGATCGTCATCCCGCTGCTGCTGCTCATCCTGGTGGTCGGCCCGCTGGTGACGGTCTTCCTCGCCACGGTCATCGGGCCGTGGGTGGTCAGCGTCGCCAACTCGAACCTCGGGATCCTCCGGTTCGTGGTCGCGATCACGGGGATCCTGCTGTTCAGCATCCCGGCCGCGTTCATCATCATCTACATGGAGCTCAAGGTCATCGCCTACATGAACCTGCGTGTAGGCCCCAACCGCGTGCTCCCGGCGGGCGCCGCCCACTCCGTGATCGCCGGCCTCAAGGTCCTCACCAAGGAGGACTTCAGCCCCACCTCCGCGGACAAGACGGTCTTCACCTGGGCGCCGGTCATGGTGTTCCTGACCGCGGTGATGACGTTCATGGTCATCCCGTTCGGGCCGGGGCTGGTGGGGGCGCCGCTCAACATCGGCCTGCTGTACCTGTTCGCGGTCGGCGGCATGACCGTCGTCGGGCTGCTGCTCGCCGGCTGGTCCTCGTTCAACAAGTACTCGCTGCTGGGCGGCCTCCGCTCGGCTGCGCAGGTGGTCTCCTACGAGATCCCGCTCACGCTGTCCGTAGTGGGACTGATCCTGCTCGCGGGCACGCTGAGCATCGACTCGATCGCGCGCCAGCAGGCCGGCTGGTTCTGGGACTGGTTCGTCATCCGCCAGCCGCTGGGCGCGCTGATCTTCTTCATCGCCGGCGTCGCCGAGGCCAACCGGACCCCGTTCGACCTGACCGAGGCGGACTCGGAGATCGTGGCCGGCTTCGCCACCGAGTACTCGGGGATGCGGTTCGGCTTCCTGTTCTTCGCCGAGTACGTGAACGTGTTCATCATGTCGGCGCTGATCGTGACCATGTTCTTCGGCGCCTGGAACGCGCCGGTGGACATCAACGCCGTGCTCGGGTTCTTCCACCTCGCGCCGTTCTGGGTCTACCTCCAGCCGGGCGAGCTCGGGCTCGGGCTGCTGCTGGCGATCGCCGCCGTCCCGCTGCTGGCCACGCTCGCGCTGTCCGCGCCGGTCTACCTGCTCCGCGACAACATGCCGGCCTGGAAGGCCCTGGTGGTCGGCTTCATCCTGTTCAACCTGCTGGTGATCGGCGCCCTCGGCCTCGTGGCCTACATCGACTGGGACTGGGTGGCCGGCCTCATCTGGTTCATGCTCAAGGCGTTCACCTTCGTGTTCGTCTTCGTCTGGATGCGGGGCACGTTCCCCCGCGTCCGGATCGACCAGCTGATGGGCTTCGCGTGGAAGTGGCTGCTGCCCGCCGCGCTGCTCAACCTGTTCATCACCGCGTTCGCGATCGTCAT
>JAJYMP010000736.1 GCA_021786915.1 Chloroflexota bacterium | reverse complement strand
GGGCGCCGCCAACGCCATCAACGCGATGGCCGAGGGCGCGGTCACGGGGGCCGCCGTCCAGGCGCAGCTCACCGCGGCGACGCTGGCCCTGGTCGCCGCCCGGGCCTGGGATTCGCGGCCGTTCGCACGGCGGGCGACGATCCGCGGCTCCGCCAACGCGTTCCGCTCCAACCGGCCCGCGTCGGCGCAGGTGTCGCTCGCGCTCGACCGCATGCTCGCGATCGTGGACGCGTACCCGGTGGACGTGGACGGCAGGGAGCTCGCCGACGCGCTCCGACGCGAGGCCGAGGAGATCATCATCGAGGCGACCGAGGACCACGGGAGGATCGCCGAGCACGTGCGCCAGGTCCTGCCCGGTGGTCCGGATGCCGTCCTGCACGTGCTCACGACCGGCAACACGGGCGCCATGGGCAGCGGCGTGTTCGGCACCGCGCTGGGCGTGATCACCAGCCGCCACCACGCCGGCCAGCCGATCCACGCGCTGGTCGCCGAGTCGCGGCCCTGGCTGCACGGCGCCCGCGTCGCCTGCTGGGAGCTGCAGCAGGCTGGCGTGCCCCACGCCCTGGTCACCGATGCGGCGGCGCCGGGCTGTATCGCGGCCGGCGAGGTCGACGTGGTCCTGGTGACTGCGGACCGGATCGCTGCCAACGGCGACATCGCGGCGTCGGTGGGGACCTACCCGATCGCGCTCGCCGCGCTGGCCGCCGGGGTTCCCTTCGTGGTCTGCGTCGCGACGACCGCGATCGACCCGGCCGTGGCCGATGCCGACGACCTCACGATCGAGGACGCGAGCGCCTCGCTGCTGCTCATGGTCCGGGGCATGCGGATCGCCCCCGAAGGCGTCCACATCCGGAACCCGGTCACGGACATCGTCCCGGCGTCCCTGGTCACGGCCATCGTGACCGACGAGGGGGTCCTGCGGGCGCCATGGGAGACCTCGCTTGCGGCCGCGGTGGAGCAGTCGTCGGCGCGGCGGATGGCGGCGCGCGGGTTCCGGGAGATGGTCGAGGCGCGCGAGCGGGCCGCGGCGCAGGCGGCCGCGGCCGCCGAGGAGGCGACGGCGGCCGCGGAGGGGACGCCGACCGCGGAGGCCGAGGCCGAAGCCGTCGACAGCGCTGCGTCGGCCGCCTCCGATCCGCGCGCGGATGCCGAGGCTGGCACCATCGAGCCCGCTCCGGGCGGGGACCAGGGATGACCACCGTCGCCGCCGGCCGGGGGATCGTCGCCCGCCAGACCACCGATCGCGTCGCGCTCCGCGCCTTCCTCGAGCGCGACCGCCTCTTCGCCGCCTACGCCGTGTGCGACCTCGACGAGCGCGAGTTCGGCCGGGCCCGCTGGGCCCTCGCGACGGCGGGCAACGGTGTCGTCGCCGTGGGCATGGAGTACACGGGCCCCACGCCCCAGTCGATGTTCGTGCTGGGCCACAACGACGGGATCGCCGCCATCCTGCGCGACGTCCTCCGGCCTCGCGCCGCCTACATCTCGGCCGCCACTCCCGCGCTGCCGGCCCTCGTGCAGTCCTACCGCATCGAGCCCGGCCCGGCGATGGTCCGGATGACGGTCGACCGGGCGTCCTTCCGCCCGTACCCGGCGCCCGTCGAGCGATTGCTCCCGGTCGAGGTGGGCGAGCTCAACCGGCTCTACCAGCTCGGCTTCGCCGCCTGGCTTCCGTCGGGCGCCGTGGCCGAGGGGGTCTACTTCGGGGTTCGCGTCGCCGGCAGGCTGGTCGCGGCGGCCGGCACCCACGTGATCTCGCGCGAGGCTCGGATGGGCGTCGTGGGCAATGTGATGACCCACGCCGAGTACCGCAACCGCGGGCTCGCGAAGGCTGTGACCTCGGCGGTGACCGCTGAGCTCCTGCGCTACTGCGACGACGTGGTCCTCAACGTCCGCAGCGACAACCCGCCGGCGATCGCGGCCTACCAGGCCCTCGGCTACGAGGAGCACTGCCGCTTCGAGGAGCGGCTCATCCGCCGCACCGCGCCTGCGTGGCCGTCGATCCCGGCCCCGTTCCGCCGGTTCTTCGGTTCGCGGCCCGCCCAGGACGCCCAGCTCACATACGATCAGGCCCACCCGGTGACGCCGTCCGTCGACGTCTCGCCCGAACCCCTCGACGCCGACCCCGTCGCGGACCCTCCCGATTTCACCGCCGATCCCATCGCCCCCGGCGACGAGCCCACCGCCGGGCCCGAGCCCGACAGACCCCCCGAGGAGCCTCAATGACCGACACCGCCAGCCTCGCGCCCCACGACGTGACCGACCTGGGCCTCGCCGCCGAGGGCGTCCGCAGGATCGAGTGGGCCGAGCGCGAGATGCCCGTGCTGCGCCTGATCCGGGAGCGCTTCGAGCGCGAGCGGCCGCTCGACGGCCTGCGGATCGGCGCCTGCCTCCACGTCACCACCGAGACCGCCAACCTGATGCGGACCCTCAAGGCGGGCGGTGCCGAGGTCCACCTCGCCGCGTCGAACCCCCTGTCCACCCAGGACCCGACGGCCGCCGCGCTCGTGTCGGCGTACGGCATCTCCACCTACGCCCGACGCGGCGAGGACCGGGACTCCTACTACGCACACCTTCGCGCCGTCGCGGACACCCGTCCCCAGCTCACCATGGACGACGGCTGCGACCTCGTCACGCTGCTCCACAGCGAGCGCCGCGACCTGCTGCCCGGCGTCATGGCCGGCACCGAGGAGACCACGACGGGCGTCATCCGCCTCCGCGCCATGGCGGCGGACGGCGCGCTCGCCTTCCCGGTCGTGGCGGTCAACGAGGCGCTCACCAAGCACCTGTTCGACAACCGCTACGGCACCGGCCAGTCCACCATCGACGGCATCCTGCGCGCGACCAACATCCTGATCGCCGGGCGGAACGTGGTCATCGCGGGCTACGGCTGGGTGGGCCGGGGGATCGCCTCGCGCATGTCCGGGCACGGCGCCCACGTGGCGATCGTGGAGGTCGATCCGACGCGCGCGCTCGAGGCGCTGATGGACGGGTACCAGGTGCTGACCGTCGGGCAGGCGGCGCCCTGGGGCGACCTGTTCGTGACCGCGACCGGCAACGTGAACGTCTTCCGCCGCGAGCACTTCGCGTCGATGAAGGACGGCGCGATCATGGCCAACTCCGGCCACTTCGACGCCGAGCTCGACCTGGCGGCGCTGCGCGAGATGGCCGAGGGCCACGTGCGCGAGGTGCGGAACAACGTGCAGGAGTTCGACATCGGCGGCAAGCGGCTCCACCTGATCGCCGAGGGCCGGCTGGTCAACCTCGGCGCCGCCGAGGGCCATCCGGCCGCGGTCATGGACATGAGCTTC
>JAJYMP010000170.1 GCA_021786915.1 Chloroflexota bacterium | reverse complement strand
GAGCGCGGCTTCGCCCTGCTTGGAGCTCACCAGGACCGCGTGGTAGAAGGCGATCGCCGCCTCCATCACCTCGCGCAGGCGCGCGTTGCGGGCGTCCTCGCGCTTGGTGCGCTCGTCGAGCTCCACGCCGGCGCGGGCCGCCAGCTGCGCGAGCGCCTCGGGGAAGGCCAGGCCGTCGCGCTCCATGAGGAACGTGAAGATGTCGCCGTGCTTGCTGCAGCCGAAGCAGTGCCACGTGTCCCGGGCCGGCGTCACGACGAAGCTCGGGGTCTTCTCGCCGTGGAACGGGCACAGGCCCTTGAGGGTTGTGCCGGCCTTCTTCAGCTGGACGGTCTCCCCAACCACGTCCGCGACGGGGAGGCGGCCCTTGATCTCGGCCACGACGCCGACGGCCAATCGCTGCTCCAATCCCCGCTGTCCGCCGGCGGGTTCCGGCGGATACACGTACGGGCTTGTCAAGTCTTGACAAGCCACGTGACGAGGGACTGTACCCCCATGTCAAGGGGTTGACAAACGCGTGTCAAGGGGACGGGCGGCTCGTGCGTCCAGATCCAGAGGTCACACGGCGCGCGACTCACGGTGGGGTCACCACCCGGGTCTGCGTGCCTGGACCGTGCGCGAAGTCGGGGATTCGTGTCTGGGCCACGCTCGCGGCCTCGCGTCCTAACACGTTGTTGGGTCGCCGGCGCTGGGTCGCCCGTCAGCGGACCTCGCGCCACGGGCGGGAACAACCCCGGTGCGGTCTGCTCGCTCGTCGTCGCTGGCGAGCGAGGCCGGGAACCGTCAGGATGTGACGCCTGCGAGAGGCATCGAAGAATGACGTTGGGAGCTGTCTTCTCTGACCGCGATGTTGCGCGGCTGTACCGCCACCGCGCGCCCTATCCGGAGGAGGTGCTGACCACGCTGGGCCGTCTGCTGGTCGCGCCCCAGACGATCCTCGACGTGGGTGCAGGCACCGGCGCGCTGGCACGACGGATGGTGGGCTTCGCCGAGCGCGTCGACGCGGTCGACCCCTCCGCTGCGATGATCCACGAGGGCCGGCGCCTGCCCGGCGGCGCCGACCGGCGCCTCCACTGGATCCTCGGGCGCGCGGAGGACGCCCCGCTGTCGCCCCCGTATGGCCTGATCACGGCCGGCGCGAGCCTGCACTGGCTTGACACCGATGTGGCCCTCGCCCGACTTCACGAGGCCCTTGCTCCGGACGCGGTGGTTGCGGTGGCCGACACCGAGATCGTCCACGGCCCGTACCGGCCCGAGCTCGAGGCCCTCATCCGTGAGCACTCTGAGGTCGATCACCACCGCGAGACCCCAGGCCTCATGGACGAGCTCAGTGCCTCCGGCCGGTTCGCGATCCAGGGTCGGCAGCGAACCGAGCCGATGCCGATCGAGCAGTCGGTCGACGACTACATCGAGATGCTCCACAGCACGAGCACGCTCGCTCGCGTTCGACTGGGCGATCGCGCCGCTCGCTTCGACGCCGAGGTCCGCGCCCTGTTCGCGCGCCACGGCCTCGATCGCCTCCGGTATGGCGTCGCCGGTGTCGTCTTCTGGGGACGGCCCACCTAGCAGCGACGCGCTGGATGGAGAACGTCAGCCCATGCCGCCGACTCGGGCCAGGCCGTCGAGGATGAGGTCGAGCCCGAACTCGAACTCGGCGTCGTACGAGTAGCCGGGCTTGAGGGCGAACTCGGCCAGCATCTCCGCGAGGTGCGGATACGCGTCCGGGCTGGTCCCGGGGAGCATGTCCGTCGCTGCCTGCGCGACCTCCTCGGGGGCGTAGGGCAGGCTGGTCTCCTGGAGCGCGAACCCGTAGATGTAGCTGTCGAGCAGCGAGAAGGCGTGGGCCGCCATCTCGATCGAGAAGCCACCGCGCCGCAGGCTCCCGATCACCGCGTCATGGTGGCGGACGGTCGCCGGCCCGGGGGTGCGTCGCGAATCCAGCACGCCGATCGCCCACGGGTGGCGGAGCAGGACCTGCCGGGCCACAATGGCTCGAGTCCGCATCGCGGCCCGCCAATCGGCGTCGGCGGCGGGCAGCGCGACCTCGCCGAACACCGCGTCCACGATGCCGTCGAGGATGTCGTCCTTGTCGGCGACGTGCCTGTAGAGCGACATCGCCTCCACGCCGAGCGCCTGGCCGAGCTTGCGCATCGAGAGGCTCGACAGCCCGCCCCGATCGGCGAGCTTCACGGCGGCTTGCAGCACGCGCGCTCGCGTCAGTGGCGCCCGGCGGCGCACCCGTCCGTCAGTGGCGGCCATGTCGTCCTCCAACAGCCCTTGACAGGCTTACGGTGTAATCGTAGGCTTACGGCGCATCATCGGCTTACAGCGTAGCACGGTCAGGTCCAGGAGGTTCAGCGGTGCTCGGATCGATGCTCATGGTTGCCGGCGCCGGCGTGGCGGGCGTCGCGGCGATCGCCATCGTCGTCCTGCTCGGGGTGAGGGCGCGGCGGCCGGTCGCGGTTGACCTCCTGCGCCGCTTCAGCCGCCTCTTCAACCCGTTGCAGATGCGGACCGCTGGCTCGCGGGGCGCGGCGACATCGGTCGTCCGGCACGTGGGGCGGACGTCGGGTCGCGCCTACGCGACGCCGGTCGACGCGATCCCCACGGAGGACGGATACCTGATCGCGCTCCCCTACGGGTCGCGGTCGAACTGGGTCAGGAACGTCCTGGCGAGCGGGACGGCGACGATCGTCGACGACGGCTGCGCCCATCGCGTCGACCGGCCCGAGATCATCCCGCTCCAAACCGTGGCGACGCGCTTCCCCCCGGCGGATCAGCGGAGCCTGGGCATGCTCCGGGTTGAGCACTGCCTGCGGCTCCGGCGGGTCGATGCCGCCGATGCCGCCGACGCGGCCGACGCGGTCGACGCGGTCGACGCCGCATAGTCGCGCCGACCCCGCGCGGGTGATCCACGTCACGTCTCCGCGGTCCCGTCCCCGGCCAGGCCATCGCCTCGTCAGGCGTCAAGGTGACCTGACATTCCGCCACCGCAGCGGTGGTCGCAGCCCTCCTCGTCGCGCTCCTGTCGGCCTGACCGGCCGAGCGCCGCGGCCGAACGCGCCCGGCGCTTGTCGCCACATGGCGATGCCCCCGCCCGGGTGATCCGTACGGGGGCACCACGAACTGGATGCGCTGGATCGGCGCCCTCAGGGGGCGGTGCTCTGGGCCGGCGTCCCGCCGCTGCCCCGGTTGCGGCCGAACGCGCCCGCGTTGCCGATCACGACCTGCGTGGCCGTGACGCTACCGTCAGGGTTCGTTGTGCCGATGACGGTGACCTGGGTACCGTTGGCGATGGCCGAGATGGCGG
>JAJYMP010000699.1 GCA_021786915.1 Chloroflexota bacterium | reverse complement strand
ATGCAGTCGTTCCACGCCGACCCGTCACCCAACCAGATCGACCTGTGGGCGGCGAACATCGGTCCCGAGCGTGCGTCGCGGGCCTGGGCCTGGGGAACGCTCTGCCGCGCCGGGGCCACGCTCGCGTTCGGCTCCGACTGGCCGATCGTGCCCTGGAGCCCGTGGATCGCCATCCACAACGCCGTGGCGCGCCAGACGGCGGCAGGCGAACCCGAGGGCGGCTGGCTGCCGGGCGAGCGCCTCGCCATCGGGACGGCGATCGAGGCCTACACCGCCGGCAGCGCGCACGCCGCCTTCGAGGACCGCCGCCGGGGGCGCATCGCGGTTGGGCTGGACGCGGACCTCGCCGTGCTCGATCGGGACCTCCTCGCGGAGGGCGCGTCTGCGATCATCGACACGACAGCCGTCGCCACCCTGGTCGGGGGGCGCATCGTCCACCGCTCGGAGGAACCTGCATGAAGGGGCTCGTGCTTGGCGTCGCCGCCACCGCGATCGCGTTCGTCATCCTCACCCTGATCCTGCCCGAGGTGCGATGGGACAACAACTACGTCCACCTCGCCATCATCGCCATCCTGTTCGGCGTCGTGAACGGTCTAGTCAAGCCGGGGGTCAAGCTGCTCTCCTTCCCGATCAACCTCATGACCATGGGCCTGTTCGGGATCGTGATCAACGTCGTGCTGTTCATGGGCGTCGCGTGGGTGTCGGACGCCTACCTGCACTTCGGGTTCACGATCCACGGCTGGCCGAAGTCGGCGCTGACCCTCGACGTGATCGGGATCGCGCTGATCGCCTCGATCGTGCTGGGGGTCCTGACCGCCATCATCGGCAAAGTGGTCAAGGACTGAGGGAGGAGCCGCCGGAGCCGGCCCGACGACATGCCAACCGTCCTCCCCGCTCCCGTTGACCGCCTGCGCGCAGCCGCCTCGCGCTTCGGCACGCCGCTGGGCGTCACTGCGGTCCAGGCCCTGGCCGACGCCGCGACCGAGCTCCGGGCCGCCTTTCCCGACCCCTGGCTGCGCGCGTACTCGCTCAAGGCGAACGACGTCCCAGCGGTCGTCGAGCGGCTGGGCGCCCTGGGCCTCGACGCCAACGTCGTCTCGCGCGGTGAGTGGGCCGCGGCACGGCGGGCCGGCCTGCCCAACGCCCGGACCACGCTCGAGGGGATCGGCAAGACGGCCGGCGACCTCCGAGCCGCCGTCCGGGCCGCAGCCGAGGGCGACCCGCTCCGCTGGGTGGCGGTGGAGAGCCCAGAGGAGCTGGACGCACTCGCCTTGCTCGCGGCACGGGCCGGTCTGGGGCGCGGCGACCGGCCACCGCTCGACGTGCTGCTCCGGCTCAACCCTGACGTCTCCCCCGAGACGCACGCAGGTCTCGCCGTGGGCCACGGCGCGAGCAAGTTCGGCATGACCGAGACCGAGTTGTCGGCAGCGGTCGCCGCGACGCCGGAAGGCGGGCCGCTGGCGATCCGGGGCATCCACCTCCACGTGGGGTCGCAGCTCGGCGCGGTCGATGCCTGGCGGGACGCCGTCCGGCGGGGGCTCGCGCTCCTGGCGCTCCTCGCAGCGGGGAGGGCGGGCATGGACACGCTCGACGTGGGCGGCGGGTACCCGGTCGGGGACCCGGGCAGCGTCCCACCGCCGGCGCGTTTCGCCGACGAGGCGGCGCGGCTGCTCGGGGCCATCCCGACGTCCCGCCTCCCGCGTCGCCTGGCCACGGAGCCCGGGCGGTTCCTCGTCGCCCATGCGAGCGTGGTCGTGGCACGCGTGCTGCACGTGCGTGAACGACCGGGCTGGGGCCGGATCGTGGTGGTCGACGCCGGGATGACCGAGCTGATCCGGCCGATGCTCTACGGGGCGCACCACCACATCGTGGCCCTCACCTCCTCGGGTCGGCTGGTGGAGGGTGGCGGCGAGCCGCGGCCCGACGCGACGGCGGCGCGCGTGGACGGCCCTGTGTGCGAGGGCACGGACACGTTCGGCGACCACGCCCTCCCGCCCCTCCGCCGCGGCGACCTGGTCGCCATCGCCGACGCTGGCGCCTACGGAGCCTCGATGGCCTCCACCTACAACGGGCGCGCGGCCATCCCGCAGGTCCTGCTCGAGCCCGACGGCAGGCTGGTCCTGGGGCGGCCGCGCGGACGCCTGATCGGGCGGTAGGCGACACCCGGGAACGGATGGCGCCCAACGAGGGCACCGGCGCCTCGCGGTTCGGCCAGCCCCGGTACACTCGGCGACCATGGGTGCCACCGACACGATGGAGATCTTCTTCGAGCTGCTGAACGGCGGTGACGTTCAGGCCGCGGTCGCGCTGATGGACGAGCGCTGCGAGATGCGCGTCCACGTCGGGGACAACTCGCGGACGCTGCGCGGCATCGACCAGGTGAGCGGCTGGTTCCTCCGGGCCGACAAGGGCCTCAAGATGGTCCCGGGCGAGGTCCGCGACATGGGCAACACGTACCAGGCTGACCTGATCGTCGTCCGCCCGGGTGCGCCCAGCCAGGCACTCGACGCCCAGTTCCGTGTCGAGGCCGGGAAGATCACGTCCATCAACCTGGCGCCGCGAACCAGGTAGGAGCGCCCGTGCTCCGCTGCGCGCGGACCCCTCGCGCCGCGGAGCGCCGATCGACCGCTACTGCGACGGCGACGCCCCGCTGACGGCCGAGGGCGAGGCACCCGACACCGCCCCCGATGACGCCACGCGGGCTGGGATCGTGATCTGGTCGCCGATCTTGATCGAGTTCTGGTTCTTGATCTGCGGGTTCGCCGCGAGGATCGCCTTGACGGTCACGCCGTTGCGCGCCGCGATCTTGCTCAGCGTGTCACCGCTGACCACCGTGTAGATGAACGGCGTGGGCGCCGGTGCGACCGTGGGGACCGGAGAGTCGGTCGGGCCGGCCGATGCCAGACCGGAGGGGCCCGGCGACGACTGGACGGCCGGGTGCTTGCCCAGCCCGAGGAGCATCGGCGAGACGAAGAACAGGAACACTGCCGCGAGCACGAGCGCGCCCGCGGCGATGCCCAGACGGGAGAAGCCGGCGAGCGATGGCAGGCCGACGCGCGTCCGCAGCGAGGGGTAGGCCTCGTATCGGCGCGGCCGCTCCCAGGCAGGCCCGAAGAGCTCCTGGGCGTCCGTCGGCGAGGGCCTCCCGCCATCCCTCGCCGACGGGCGGGGCGCGGGGACCGGGCGGCGCGGCTCGGACCCGGTGATCGGTGCCGCGCTGCTCCTGCCCAGGGGCGTCTGCGGACGCACGGGCGGGTACGGCTGGGCATCGCCATCGTCTTCCGCGTCGTCCGCGGCGCCCGCCCACGAGGTCATCGGC
>JAJYMP010000442.1 GCA_021786915.1 Chloroflexota bacterium | reverse complement strand
GGGAACGTCCGCGGTGCTGGTCGGCGGCGGGTTCCACGAGCTGTACGCCGAAGCGCTGGCCGGCAACCTGCCGATGCTCCGGTCCATGGCCGACCACCATCGGCGGGGCGGGGTGACCTGGGCCGAGTGCGGCGGGCTCCTGTGGCTGGCCCGCAGCCTGGACGGGTCCGCGATGGCCGGGGTGGTCGACGCGGACGCGACCATGGGCGGCGGGCGGGTCCTCGGCTACCGTTCGGCGACGACGACCTGCCCGTCCCCGCTGGGGCCGGCAGGCACGGAGATCCGCGGGCACGAGTTCCACTACTCCGCGACCCGTCCGGACGGCGATGCCATGGTGCTCGCCGGCAGGCACGGGACGACGACCGGGGGATTCGCCGCTTCGAACCTGCTCGCCTCGTACCTGCACGTGCACCTCGCTCCGTACCCGGCCATCGCCGAGGCGTTCGTGTCCGCCGCAGCGCGATCGTCGCCCGGCTCCGCGCCGGGGTCACGGCCCTGGCGATGACCCCTGCCGCCGCCCCGCCGGCGGGCGACGGCGGGGTGCGGGTCGCAGTCGTCGGGCTCCACGGCGGCCACGCCTTCGGCCCCGACGCCGTCCAAGCCATCGCCGGAGCAGGCGTCGTCGTCGGCTCGTCGCACCAGCTCCGCTCGACCGCCTCGCTACGCGCGCCCGGTGCGGACACCGTCGTCCTGGAAGGGCCCATGGACGCAGTGCTCACGCGCGTGAGGGAATCCGCGGACGCGGGCAGAAGGGTCTGCGTCCTCGCCTCCGGGGACCCTGGCTTCTTCGGGATCGTCAGAGTGCTGGCAGCAGCGCTAGGGAGCGGGCGTCTGCGAGTGCACCCTGCGCCGAGCTCCGTGTCGCTCGCGTTTGCGAGGCTGGGTCTCAGCTGGGACGACGCCGCCGTCGTCTCGGTGCACGGCCGCCCGCTCGCCGACGCGGTGGGTGCCGTGCGCTCGTCGGCCCAACGGTCTGTCGCGCTCCTCACCTCTCCGGACAACCCGCCGCAGGTCGTCGCAGCGGCGCTGCTCGCGGCTGGTGAGCCGCCGGGACCCGAGGGGAGCGCCGTGGTCGCCTCGCGCCTTGCCGAGGAGGACGAAGCGCTCACGGTCGCAGACCTGGAGACGATCGCGCAGGGAACGTTCGACCCGATGTCCGTGCTGGTCCTCACCGGCCGGAGCCGGAATCGGACCGCTCGGAGCCTGGCGTGGGGACTGCCGGAAGCCGAGTTCGACCACGCAGCCGGCATGATCACGAAGGCCGAGGTACGCGCCGTGGCGCTCGGGAAGCTCGAACTGCCGGCGCACGGGGTGCTGTGGGACGTCGGTGCCGGCAGCGGTTCCGTCGGGATCGAGTGCGCCCGGCTCCGTCCCGGTCTCGAGGTCTTCGCCGTCGAGCGCGATGCGGCGCGGGCGCAGAGGATCCGATCGAACGCCGCCCGGCACGCTGTGCGCTTCCCGGTGATCGAGGGGGAGGCTCCCGACGCGCTCGACGGTCTCCCCGACCCTGACCGCGTCTTCGTCGGAGGCGGGGGGATCGCGGTCCTCGACGCAGCCCTCGGGCGCCTCAGGCCCGCGGGCGTCGTGGTGGGCACCTACGCCGTCATCGACCGGGCGGTGGCGGCCGCGTCCAGGCTCGGCAACCTGGTGGAGCTTGCCGTCAGCCGCGGGGTGATGATGACGACGGGAGGCCCGGGTGTACGGCTGCGCGCCGAGAACCCGGTGTTCATCTGCTGGGGTCCGCATGCCGATGAGGTCGAGACGTGAGCATGGCATCGGTCGGTCGGCTCTCGAGATGACCAGCATCGCGGTGATCGGCGTCGGCATGGGCGAGCCCGACCACCTCAGCGGCCAGGCGGTGGCGGCGCTCAACACCGTCGACGTCTTCTTCGCTCTCGACAAGGGTGCCGCAGCCGACGAGCTCCTCCATCTCCGCCACGACCTGTGCCGGCGCGTCATCACGTCGCACCCGTACCGCTTCGTCGACGTGGAGGACCCACCCCGGGATCGCAGCGCCGCCGACTACGGCCGCGCGGTCGCCGACTGGATCGCTGCCAGGGCTGCCGCGCTGGGTGAGGCGATCAGGCACGAGCTCGGGCCCGACGAGCGCGGGGGACTGCTCGTGTGGGGCGATCCCGCCTTCTACGACAGCACGCTGCGCGTTCTCGACGCGCTCTCGGACCCGGTGGATGTCGAGGTGATCCCCGGGGTCAGCAGCATCCAGATGCTGGCGGCCGCCCACCGGATCTCCTTGACCCGGGTCGGCCGGCCCGTGCAGGTGACGACCGGACGTCGGCTGGCAGCCCGTGGCTTCCCGCCGGACTGCGACGACATCGTCGTGATGCTCGACGCAGCGTGCGCCTTCCGTGACGTGGACCACGCCGGGGTGACGATCTACTGGGGTGCCTACCTCGGGAGCGCGCACCAGATCCTGATCTCCGGCGAGCTGGCTGCCGTCGCCGACGAGATCGCGGCGGCGCGCGCAGAGGCCAAGCTCCGGCGGGGTTGGGTGATGGACACGTACCTGTTGCGCCGCGGCTCGTAGCGGTTGGCTCGGGACCACCGGCCCTGGAGGAGCCGGTCGCATCGGTCCCACCATGACGGCATGAGCGTGCGCGAGCCCGTTGGCCCGACGCGCCCGACCGCCGGGCCGGCACATCCGGCGAGGTGGCAACGAGGCGGCCTCATGACCGCCGAGGTCGCGGCTCGCACGGCTGCGGGCCAGGTGAACGCCGTCCACGGTGCCGGGGGCAGCACGTTCCCCCAGATCGTCCGCGCGAACGTCCTCACCCGGTTCAATGCGATCCTGGGCGCGCTCTTCGTCATCGTGTTGGTCGTCGGCCCGGTCCAGGACGCGCTGTTCGGGATCGTGCTCGCCGTGAACACCGCCATCGGGCTCTTCGAAGAAGTCCGGGCCAAGCGGCTCCTGGACCGACTCGCCCTCCTCACCGCGCCGGCGGCCCACGCCGTTCGTGACGGCGTCCTGGCAGACATCGCCGTGGAGTCCGTCGTCGCCGACGACGTCCTGGAGATCCGCGCCGGCGACCAAGTGGTCGCCGACGGGGTGCTGGTCGACGCATCCGGGCTCGAGCTGGACGAGTCGCTGCTCACCGGGGAGTCCCTGGCTGTCGCGAAGGCGGCAGGCGACGAGGTGTGGTCCGGGAGCGTGGTCGTCGCGGGCGGCGGGGTGATGGAGGTGACCCGGGTCGGTGAGGAAGCGACCGCCCAGCGGATCCAGCGCGAGGGCCGGCGCTCGAGCCTGGTGCGGTCCGAGCTCGTGCGAGGCAACAACCGCCTGCTCCAGCTGGTCACCTGGGTGATGGTGCCTGCCGG
>JAJYMP010000652.1 GCA_021786915.1 Chloroflexota bacterium | reverse complement strand
CGAGCTGAACTTCTCCTGCCCGCACATGGACCGGGTCGACATGGGGGCGAACGTGGGCAAGGACCCGGTCCTGTGCTCGGTCTCGACCCAGGCCGTCAAGGAGGTCGCCCGCGTCCCCGTCTGGGTGAAGCTGACTCCGGCCAGCGCCGACATCGTCGAGGAGGCCGCCGCGGTCTTCCGGATGGGCGGGGACGCGATCTCCTCGTCGAACACGTTCCCGTCCCTGCCGCTGATCGACCCCGAGACGCTCGACTTCGAGGTGAACGTCGACGGCTACGTCGCCTCCGGCGGCCTGGGCGGGCCGGCGATCCTGCCCCAGTCGCTGGCCAAGATGGCCCAGATGACGCAGGCGTTCCCGGATCGCGAGTTCTCCGGGATCGGCGGCATCTCCACCTTCGCCCATGCCCTGAACTACTTCCTCCTCGGCTGCGGCACGGTCCAGGTCGCCACCGCCGCGATGCTCGACCATGCGATCGGACCGAACGTGATCAAGGCCCTCACGAGCGGGATGACCGAGTTCCTCGAGCGGAACGCCGAGCGCGGCTGGACCTCGCTGGCTGACTTCCGCGGCCTCCGCCGCGGCCACGTTGTCCCGCACGCCCGGATCGCTCGCCCGGACGCCGCCGACTACCACGGCGGCTACGAGGACGACGCCGAGGGCTACGCCCGGGCCGAGGAGTTCGCCCGGGCGGGCTGAGGGCACTGACTGGCGAGAGCGGTCCCGAGCGGAGCCCACTGGTCGCGCTGGCAAAGGCACGCGCGCAGCGGCGCGGCCCGGCGTACGTCGTTGTCCTCGACGCGAACAGTCGGATCGCCTTCTGGGCTCCGCCGACCGCGGGGATGAGCAGAGAGAAGGACGCGGCCTCGGTCGAGATAAGCGAGACCGAGCCGATGAGCGGGGCCTCGTCGCAGGCGGGCCCCGCACTCGTGGGTGGGCTGGACAGTCGTTGCCCAATCAGCTATGTTTCCGTACGTGGGAAACAGGCCGCTTTCGGAAACACAAATCGTCGAGAGGTTCGCCGAGGAGCTGCGCCGTCGCCTGCCGGCCGGCTGGTCGGTTCGACGTGCCCGCTCACAGCCGCGTGGCCTGTGGCGGCCCGATTTCGTCTACGACATCGGTGCTGCGGGCGGGCCCACCGGTCGGCTAGCCGTCGAGGTCAAGAAGCGTCTCTTTCCGCGAGACGTCGTTACCCAGCTCCTGCTCTGGCGCTCCCTGGATCCGCAGACTGCGATTGTGCTTGTTGCCGACTACATCTCGCCGCGCACCCGCAGGCTTCTCGAAGAGGCCGATCTTAACTTCGCCGATACGACGGGCACGCTCCGCCTACGCTTGAGCGAGCCGGTAATCGTGATTGATGTGCAGGGCACCGGTCAGCCGCCTCGACATGTACCGGAGGGCCGCGAGCTCAAGAGCCTGCGAACGCCTGCCGCAGGTCGCGCCGTGCGTGGCCTGTGCGACTTCCGACCACCATATGGCGTCCGCCAGCTGGCGAGTCGAGCCGGCCTGGCGCCAGCGACGGTGTCGCGTATCTTCGACTTCCTCGATCGCGAGGCGCTCCTCGAGCGCGATGGCCCACGATCGCCGGTGACGGCGGTGAACTGGGCCGGCCTCCTTCGGCGCTGGACCCAGGACTACCGCTTCGAGACCTCCAACCGCATCGACCGGTTCATCGAGCCACGCACGTTGCCCGCGCTTTTCGAGAAGCTGCGGGGCTACGAGGGGCGGTACGCGGTGACCGGCTCATTCGCTGCGTCGCGATGGGCTCCGATCGCGCCCCCACGCCTCGCGACGATCTTCGTCGAGGATACCGAGCGGGCCGGCAGGGAGCTCAAGCTGACGCCGACCGAGACGGGCATCAACGTTCTGCTCGCCGAGCCCTTCGATGGCGTCGTCTTCGAGCGAACGCAGCTGATCGATGGGGTCACCTACGCGGCGCCCTCACAAGCCGCAGCCGACCTGCTCACGGGCCCCGGGCGCGCTCCGCAGGAGGCGGAGGCGTTGCTCACCTGGATGGGAAAGAACGAGCGTGCGTGGCGAAGCTGACGAGGTCGTGGCAGCGCGCCGCGCCCTGCTCGACGCCCTCGAGGCGCTCGAGATGCACCGCGACGCGGTCGTACTCGTCGGCGCCCAGGCGATCTATGTTCGACTCGGCGAGGCGGATGTCGCGGTCTCGCCGTTCACCGTTGACGGCGACCTGGTCATCGACCCCGACGTCCTGGCGGATACACCTCCCGTCGCTGAGGCCATGATGGCCGCCAATTTCCACCTCCGAGAGGCGGATGAGGGTGGCGAGGAGCCTGGCATCTGGAAGCTCAGGGAGGACGGACCGACGGTCGATCTGCTGGTGCCGCGTTCGTTGCGGCCCGTGGGTCGTCGTGGCGCACGGCTGGGCGCACACGGCAACCGCGCCGCGAAGACGGTCCCTGGTCTCGAGTGCGCACTCATCGATCGAGAGCGATTGATCGTCGCGGGCCTGGCGCCGGATCCGCGCCGCATCGCCGTGTGGGTGGCCGGCCCGGCCGCGCTCCTGGTGATGAAGCTCCACAAGATCGCCGACCACCTCGAGGACGGACGCACTGTCGAGAACAAGGATGCATACGACGTTCTGCGCCTGCTGCGCGACGTACCGATGGATGAGCTGGCCGGCCGCTATTCAAGGATCCTGAAACACCCATCCTCCGGCGCCAGTGCGCGCCGGGCCGTCGAGCTGCTCCGAACGCTCTTCGGCACATCGGATGCGATCGGCTCGCGGATGGCCGCCGAGGCAGCGGCCGGACTGACCGATCCGGCGATCGTGGCTACGTCGTGTGCCATCCTCGCCCAAGAGCTACTTGAAGATGTCTCGTCTGCCTGATCGGCCGGGCAAGCGGTGGCTGTTCGCGGGGGATCTTCGAGGAGAGTCGGGCGCTGCCGATAGCAGCGCCGTACACGACTTCGACGTCATCGAGGATACGGAAAGCGGCTCGTCGGGGCGGTCGGCCTCCATCCCTTCGGTAGATACCTCGACGGGCCCAATGAGAAGGTCAGCGGTCACATCGGCATCGACCTCCGGGGGGAGCTTGCCGGCAGCGATGAGGATCTCGATCACGTGGCGCGCGAAGCTCTCGTCCGCCCGCCAGGGCATACCAACGACGTGCGATCGGCCACAGAGGAAAGAGCCCCAGTCAGGGGCTCCGTCCATCCTCGATTCCGGGAATTGGCTGGCGAGGAAGGATTCGAACCTTCAATCCCCTGATCCAGAGTCAGGTGCCTTACCGTTTGGCCACTCGCCAGCGAGCGGGCCGATGATACCGCAACCCACCTCGATTCGGCATCGACCAGCCGGCAGGCGGCG